>URPS01000026.1 GCA_900549855.1 uncultured bacterium
CAAGAATATGTCCGCACCCCCGAACACATTATAATAATGATCTTGGCTTTTGGTTGTTTGCAATATTATCTAAAAGTTCTTCACAGAACATTAAACATCGTGGTAGATGATAAGGACCTTTCCAGAGAGAGCCTTTTTGAGTGTGAGAAACGGTACCATCACGATGCAAATAGCCGTACCATTCACTGTACTCTTTGTCAGCAAAGTGAGAGAATGAATATTCATGAACTAACTTAAATCTTTCCCAATACTTTTCATCATTGGTAAGTGCATATGCCATTAGGGAAGCGATAAGCACTTCGTTATGTACCCACCATAATTTCATATCCCATTCAAGTTGTTCACATGGTCGGTTATCAAGATCTACAAAGTATAGCATACCTCCGTATTCTTTATCCCAGCCTCTTTCAAAGGCGAAATCAAATATAGATAGAGCATTTTTTAATAATTTGTCATCGTTATTGTATATTGCTTGACACATTAAAAACCATGCATTTTCGCAAGAGTGACCAGGATTTATAGTTCTTCCGGAAGGATTGTCTACGTGTGAGCCATCAACGGAAAGAACATTTTCTAAAGAACATTTTAATTCGGGATGATAATGATATTTCATTATATCATCAGTTATGGATTTACATATATCGTTGTAATAATCCTGTCTATCAGGGTCGCATCTTCTTAAAAGTTCGGCAGAACTTATCAATACCATGGGAACAGCAGCAGAACGTTCGTTACGAGTTTCGGAATAACTTTTAGGTGTAATTTTAAAGGGATCACTTAGTGGATCTTTATATATCTGCATCATTAATTCAAAACAGTCTTCAGCTTTTTTAAGGGCATCATTATCACCAAATGTTTTTCCATACTGAGCCATACCTACAACAAAGAAACTTTCAGAGAACATATAGCGACGTTTTCTTAATGGTTTTCCCTCCTTTGTAACTGTAAAATACATTCTTCCGTCAGAATCAAAGCAATATTTTTCTAAAAATTCTTTTCCAATTTCAGCAGCTTTTTTCCATTCTTCGCGAACTCCATATCTTTCACAAAGTGTTGAAAATGTCCAAAGACATCTACCCTGAAACCATACGGATTTATCGTCATTATATGATTTACCAAATCTGTCCACAGATGTAATATATCCACCATTCTCTTTGTCTAATAGGTCACTATTCATCCAAAAGGGCACAACATTATCAAGTAAATGTTCCTTATAAAAATTACGTAATTTTTTTGCTTCTTCACAATGATTTGCCATTAAAATTTCCTCCCAATCACTCAAGAAATGCGTTGATTTCTTCGACTTGTTTTTCGTATTCAGGTTTATATTCGCCAACTTTTTTGTTTATATCTCCACCATTTAATACATCATCTAAAAGATTAAATGAACCACTACCGTTAGACATAATACCTTCATAATAGTTTACGTGATTAATTTTTCCACAAAGTGTTTTAATAAAATCTTGGTTTTCAGTTATGCCAAGCTTTTCATTTGTATCAACTTCGTTTTTATTCCATTCTTCAAGACATAATTCAAAATATTTTCCCATTGCTTTTGGAACTTTACTACCGGTTGCAATAGCAAAACCTTGTGACCAAGCCGGATTGATTTTTTCGGTATTGTTTGGTCCATAGGGAAAAGGAGCAACGCCATATTCAAATACCATTGAACCGTCTTCAATTGCCTCAGCAAAGAGATGCTCATCATAGCTATAAGCACCACACATTGCAGCATTTCCAGCTATAAAATTAGTACGACCACTAATGTAACCGCCACCTGCATAGTGGTATTTAAAATGCATATTTTGAATATATTCAAGTGTCTGTTTTAATGCAGAATCTGCCATATTAAGTTTGAATAATCCAGAATCATCACGCTTTAATACAGATGCGTTGTTAGATGTTAGATAAACATCAACGAACATATTCTCTAAACCAACAACAAAATTGTCAGGATCATAACATTTTTTACAAATGTTCATAAAAGCATCCCAATTCCATTTACCTTCTTCGTATAATTTACGTGGTTCATCAGCATCAAATCCATAGTTTTCAAGTACAGATTTATTATAGTAAATAACATAAGGGCTTGACTCAAGTGGTGCAACATATGTTTTGCCGTCTTTTTTTGCAAATTGTTCAATTGCACTTTTATCAGCCTTTGATAAATCCATATAATCTTCTAATGGCTGAATATAGTCTCTTGTAATAAAGTTGATATATTGTTCAACTGTTACAAAACAACCATCGATGGGTTCACCCGAAGCAATTGATGCTGTAAATTTATCGTTCCAGAGGGAATCTCCAGTGGAGATAAAAGAAATATCATAACCATAAAGCTCTTTGAATTTTTTTGCAGCCAACATAAATGGATGGTTTTCATTGTTTTTACCATCAAGACCAGCACAAATAAACTTGATGTTACCATTTGCATTTGCAAGTTCTGCTTTTATTACCTTTCCTAATTCTGAATTATCACTTCCTTTTGATGAATTTTTAGCGCATCCAAAAAGTGATATAATCATAATAACCGCTAATAACAAACAAGCAATTCTTTTTGTTTTCATATTAGTGTTTCCTCCTGATTTTAAATAAATTTTTAATACATCTTTAATATAATTCATAGCGTCAAAAATTTCAATGATAAACTTTTAGTTTTTTGTTAACCTTAAATGCTGTTTAATTCTAACTGATTCTATTAATTATCAAAAATTAGCTTTTTAGTTAAAAATAATCAATGACAAATAAGATAAATAAAATTAAATTTTTTCTATTTATAGAAAATTTGAAAAATCAAATTAAATTTTTGAGTTATTATGTATGATTTTTGTATAAATATAGCTTATTCATCTGCTCTTAACACATTATTATCATTTTTTTTATAATATTTATATAATGGTTTTAATACGAGAAAACAACAATTCATGTTAAGAATAAACTCAATTATTACCATTGATAATTATTGAAATTTTGTAGTAAAATAAATTGTGTAAAATTTCAATATAATATTATCTTTTTTGAGGAATTTATATGGAAGAACTATTTAAAGGATTGAAATTTAGATTTGAGGGTAGCTATTTAACCCAACCTATTACTCTTAATGGAATAAAACTTTATCAATTAGGAGAAACATGTTGTGAACCTAATTTTAAAACTGAAGAGCATTGGCAGTGTTGCCATGAAATTACATATGTTATTTCAGGCTCGGGCGTAATCACAGACAACGGTAATATTTACGAGATAAGTGAAGGAGATATTTTTTTCAGTCCTTTTGGACATTTACATTCAATTATTGCAAATGTTCAAGAGCCGTTAAGATATGCTTATATTGGTTTTTCAATTTTAAATGATACACCAATAATAGAACTGAAAAAGATTGATATTTTTCTGAATAATACCCAGAAATTAAAAGCAAAAGTTGATGAAAGATTAATGTATCCTTTTTTGCAAAGCATGGAAGAATTTTATACTAAATCGGATTTTTCAATATTTATGATTGAAACATTTATATGGCAAATATTGGTTGATTCTTATAGGGCTTTAAATTCCGGATCAGACGAAAACGAAAATAATTCTTTTATTATTAAAGAAACGCAATCTGTTGGACGGGCGGTGTATTCGATGATTAGATACATTGATGAACATATTTATGATTTGGCGAATATTCGTGATATTGCAAAAGAATTAGGGTATAGTGCTTGTTATATTTCTCATACTTTTAAAGAAAAAACAGGAGTTACCGTTAAACAGTACATCAGTAAAAAGAAAATACATAAAAGTGTTGAATTGTTAGAAACCGGAAAATTCTCAGTAACAAAAGTTGCACAAATATTGAATTATTCAAATGTTCAATCTTTTAGTAGGACATTTAAGCAAATTATCGGGGTATATCCGTCTAAATATCTAAAGAATTTAAACAGCGGATTAAATTTATAAGTATCATTTATATTGAAAGGTTGAGATTTTATGGTTTTGGTTAAAAAAATCATACCTGTTTGCTTAGGTATGATAATGTTATTTGATATGTTTATAAATGTTTCCGCAGATAATCAAAAAAATCAAATTTCAGATATTAATTCTACGATTTCAATGCTATCAAATAATTCATATTATAACTATAGGAATACAATTAGTGACTATTCTTTTTCTAACAAAAATATTCTTCTTTCTTTAAATCACCAATCAATTAAAGAATCGCAAAATGTTTTAATAGACGAAAGAAATGCGGTAGTTTTAAATGAAGGCGAATCTGTAAAATATTCTGTAAATGTAAATGATAAATCAAAATATGTAATTAAATTAAACTACTACGCACTTCCTTTTAGTAATGGGAATATTGAATTAGCAATTAAAATTGATGGTAAGGTTCCATTTGATGAAGCAAATACAATTTCTCTCAATAGGTTATGGAAGGATAGAAATAGTATATCTAAAGATGAAAACGGCAACGATATTACTCCTCGCCAAGAAGAGTTTTTTTCCTGGCAAATGGGTTATTTAAAAGATATATCAGGTTGCTATGGTGGGAATTTTGAATTTGCTTTTTCTAAGGGAAAACATGAAATAGAGTTATGTTGTCAAAAAGAGAAATTAGCCATAGGTGAAGTTATTCTTGTAAACGAAGTTACACCCAAAACATATAAACGTTTTTTAGCTGAATACAGTAATAAAGAAACTTTCAAAGGTGAAGCTATTATTTTAGAAGCTGAAAATTCATATCTTAAATCAAATTCAACTTTAATTCCAACATACGATAGAAGTAGTGCGGCCACAAGCCCATCAGATGCTGTGAAAATCAGACGAAATACCATCGGTCAAAGCAACTGGTCTCAAAACGGCATGAGCATATCTTATAAGGTTAATGCCCCGCATGAAGGACTATATGGCTTTTCTATTAAATACCGACAAAATTATCAAACCGGAATGGATACATATAGAAACATTTTTGTAAACGGTGAAATTCAACATGAATTTTTACAAAATGTTTCATTTCCATTTGATATGAATTGGCAAAACAAAACGATTGAAGATGAAAATGGAACTCCTGCATTTATTTATTTAAATAAAGGAGAAAACATTATTACATTAGAGGTTTCAATCGGTCCATGGTCTGAAGTGCTTATGGGTATGGAAGATATTAATAATACCTTAAGCAAGATTTATAGAAGAATAATAATGGTTACAGGTACATCTCCAGATTTGTTTAGAGATTACGAATTGGATAGAGAGATTAAAGGTTTATCTAATATTTTAAAAGAAAGCGCTAATTCTATTGAAGATCAATTAGAACTTTTTGAAAAAATCAATGGAAAAACTTCAACAAAATCAGCAACACTTAAAAGTGCCGTTGAAGATATTTCTATTATGGCAGATGATACTGATAAAATTCCAAATTTATTAAACAGTTTTCAGAATATAATTACTAATTTTTCTTCATGGATTTTAACTTGTAAAGAACAACCGCTTGAAATGGATTATTTGGTAATTCATGATAATGATTATTTACTTCCAAAAGCAAAAGCTTCTTTCATAAAATCTTTTGTTTTTTCTTTTCAAAAATTTTTAGGTTCATTTATTGAGGATTATAATAGCATTTCAAATAAAACAGAAGGTGAAAATACTATTTCGGTTTGGGTTTCAATGGGGCGGGACCAAGCCCAAATTATTAAAGATTTAGTTTTAGAGGCGTTTACACCTAAAAATCAAGATATAAAAGTCAATTTGAGTTTGGTACAGGGTGGATATATTGAAGCAACATTAGCAGATGTTGGTCCTGATGTAGTAATAGGAGTAGCAAGAGGTCAACCCGTTAATCTTGCTATGAGAAATGCTTTATATGATATATCGCAATTTGGAAACTTTAATGAAGTTATTAAACGCTTTAGTAAAAAGGCAACGATTCCGTATGAATTTAACGGTGGAACATATGCTCTTCCTAATACTGAAAGCTTTTTCTTAATGTATTATCGAACTGATGTATTTGAAGAACTTGGACTTGAAATCCCTAATACTTGGAATGATGTTTTAGAATTAATTCCAACATTACAAAGAAATAATATGTCAATCGGTTTGCCGTATACAGCTATTTCAGCTCAAAATGCAATTGATGAGGGCGTTGGTTCGAGAGATTTATTTTCAGTGCTTTTATTACAAAATGGTGGTAGCTTTTATGACCAAACGAAGACAAAGTCTGCGTTAAACAGTATATCAGCATATAATGCATTTAAATTATGGACTGATTTTTATAAAAAATATAGTTTTGAATTGACTTATGATGCTAATACACGTTTCCGTATGGGTGAAATGCCAATTCTAATTTCGTCAATTTCAATGTATAACACATTTGAAGCAGCTGCTCCTGAAATTAAAAATAAGTGGGCTATTGCTCCTGTACCTGCAACTGTAGATGAAAACGGTGCTTTGAACAGATCGGTTGGTTCCTCCGGAACAGCAACAATCATGTTTAAAGGCGCAGATAATAAAGAAGCTTGTTGGAAATTTATGGATTGGTGGACTTCTGAAGAAACTCAATACAATTACAGTACCATTTTAGAAAACCTTTTAGGCGTCGCCGGTAGAAACTCAACAGCAACAATAGGTGCATTTAATAAACTTCCATGGAGTAAAAAAGAACTTGAAGTTATAACTATACAAAGAGAAAACATGGTACAAATTCCTGAAGTACCAGGTAGTTATTTTGTTTCTAGGTGTATTGATAATGCTTTTAGATCTGTAATTTATAGTGGTAAAAACGCAAGAGAAGAATTAGAAAAACAGAATGACAATATTTCATTGGAAATAAAGAGGAAAAGGACCGAATTGAAACTTGATTAAAAGGAGGATTTATCGTGAAAGCAAATATTAAAAATTACGATAAAATCTTATTTAAAAAAAAATTAAAAAATAGCAGAATAAGTTATTTATTGATGCTTCCGTTTATGATTCTCTTTTTAATTTGCACAGTTATCCCTGTTGTTGCATCTATAATGTTAAGTTTTACAAGTTTTAATATGTTAGAAACTCCGGCATTGGTAGGTTTAGAAAACTATAAGCGTCTGTTTTTGCATGATGAAATCTTTATAATTGTTTTAAAGAATACACTAATATTTGCTTTTATAACCGGACCGATTGGATATTTAATGTCATTTATTTGTGCGTGGCTTATAAACGAACTTTCAAAAGGTGTTAGAACTTTATTAACATTTATTTTCTACGCTCCGGTATTATCGGGTAATGTTTACTTTGTTTGGCTATTTTTATTCAGTGGCGATAGATATGGTGTGATTAATCAGATTCTTATGAGAATAGGTGTTATAAATAGTGCAAAACAATGGCTTAGTGATCCGAAAACTATTTTGCCGGTATTAATAATTGTTCAGTTATGGTGCAGTTTGGGTACGGGATTTTTGGCTTTTATAGCAGGATTTCAAGGTATGGATAAAAGTTGTTTTGAGGCAGGTGCAATTGACGGTATAAAGAATAGATGGCAGGAGTTATTTTATATTACAATTCCCTCTATGGCTCCACAATTAATGTTTAGTGCAGTTATGCAAATTGCGGCATCATTCGGTGCTTCAGGCGTAATTCAGAGCCTTGCAGGTTTTCCGACAACACAATATAGTGCAGATACAATAGTGACTTATATTATGGATATAGGTACAGTAAGATATGAAATGGGATATGCATCTGCATTAGCAGTATTCTTATTTGTTTTAATGATAATTACCAATTTTGTAATTACAAAAATACTTAGCAAATATGACGATACTTAAGAAAGAAGATATTAAACATGTTTAAGAGAAATGTTAATCGTTCGCCGGCAGGAAATATTTTTGTGTTTCTTATGTTAATAATATTAGGGGCTTTCTTAGTATTACCGCTAATTTATGTTGTTGGAGCTGCATTTAAAACATTAAACGAAATATATATATTTCCTCCTCATATTATTCCTCATGATCCCACATCTGAAAACTTTGTTCATCTGAATCAAATTTTATCCAATTCATGGGTACCGTTAAGTAGATATTTGTTTAATAGTGTGTTTGTTAGCATTGTGTCTACTATAGGTCATATTTTATTAGCATCTATGGCGGCATATCCATTAGCAAAACATGATTTTGTTGGTAAAAAATTTGTTGGTACTGTTGTAAAACTTTCGCTATTATTTACAGCATCTGTAATTTATATACCACAGTATATTGTATTTTCACAGCTTCATTTAATAAACTCTTATTTAGCAATAATTTTGCCTGCATTACAGTCTTCATTAGGACTTTACCTGATGCAAAACTTTATGGTGCAAATTCCTAATGCAATGATTGAGGCTGCACGAATTGATGGTGCGGGTGAGGCAAAAATATTTTTCACGATGATTATGCCTAACGTCAAACCAGCCTGGCTAACTTTGATGATTTTTTCTTTCCAAGGAATTTGGAATACAACAGGTGGAACAATGATTTATAAAGAAGAAATTAAAACTTTACCGTCAATTTTATCGCAGTTGGCTTCGGGTGGGATAGTTAGAGCAGGTGTTACTTCAGCGGCAACATTAATTATGATAGTTCCACCAATACTGCTATTTATTTCATCACAAAACAAAGTTATTGAGACTATGAGTGCTTCTGGAATGAAATAATAATTTTGAAAGGAGATAGTGTTGAATGTGTAAGGCATTAAGTATTATTATATCTATTCTGTTTATAATAATAAGTTTAAGTACTATAAATGTTTTTGCAGAAGGGGCATTACCTTCTTATACATATAATGCTTTTGATGAAGCGGTTGAATGTGTGTCACCGTATTATACAGATAACGTGATTACCGGACAAGACTTAGGAATTGATTCATTGAAAAATCCTAAAGATATGTTTGTTTTAAACAATATAATATATATTTTAGATTCAGGCAATAATCGCATCTTGGTTTTGGATGAGTCATTAAAATTATTAAAGACATTAAATCTTGTTGATAAAAACAAAAACACTGTCGTTTTTGGAGATGCACAAGGTATTTGTTGTTATAACAACAATATTTATATTACTGATAAAGTTAAAAAAACAGTATATTTGTTTGATGACAAAGGTGTTTTAATTAAGGAATTAAAATGTCCTGACTCTTCTCTTTTGCCTGACGATTATGATTATACTCCTACAAAAATATTAGTTAATTCAAAAGGTATTGTTTATGTCATTTCTTCGAATACCTATAACGGTGCAATGCAATTTGATGCAAAAGGTAATTTTATTGGATTCTTTGGAGCAGAAAAAGTTGAAGTTACACCTTCATTGTTAATTGATTTGGCTTGGAAAAAAATTCTTTCAAAAGAACAACAAAGCGGAATGAAATTATATGTACCAGCCACATTCACTAATTTTGATATTGATTCAAGTGATTTTATATATACAGTCCGTCAAACAGGTGAAGAATTTGCACAAGTTCGTTGTCTTAATCCAGCGGGTAATAATATATTACCTGAAATTAAATTTGGCGAAAAAGAAACAACTTACGATGTTGATAATGATGTAACGGTAAGTAGTAGCATTGCTGATGTGTGCATTGACGATGATGGTTATATTTCAATTATTGACAGCAATAGGGGAAGGATTTTTCAATACGATTCTCTTTCAAATATGCTTTTTGCATTTGGGAAAAAAGGAAATGAAAAAGGTGCAATTCAACAACCTGCTGCTATTGAATCAATAGGGGACAATCTATTAGTTCTTGATGAAAAAGCAGGCAGTATTATATTGTATACTCTTACCGATTTCGGTAGAAATGTTAGAACTGCTATTTCTCTTTATAATGATGGAAAATATATGGATTGTGAGAATTACTGGAAAGAAATTCTCAAAGTTAATTCAGGATACCAGTTAGCCAATATTGGCATGGGAAAAATTTACGAAAGTAGAAATGAATTTAAATTAGCTCAAAAGTATTATAAATACGGAAATTATAAAACAGGTTATTCATCAGCTTTTAAAAAACAACGCGATATATTCATGAATAAATATTTTGCAGTTACTATGTTGTTATTAATCGCCGTAATAGTAATTCCGATGATTGTTTCTGTTATTATTTCTAAACATAAAAAAAATGAATACAATATTCATTATTCTAAATATAGATTTCCGCTATATTGCGTCAGTCATCCGTTTAAAGCTTATTATGAATTAAAATGTAGCAATAATGCATCTGTAGGAATTTCATTTGTAATATTGGCACTTTGGTTTATTTTTAAACTATTATATATACAATTTTCGGGTTTTGTATTTATCGATAGCAGACCCGATCAATTAAATGTAATAGTAGAATTTGCAAAAACTATTGGGTTATTTATGGTTTGGATATTGTGTAACTGGGCAATTACAACCTTAATGGATGGCGAAGGTAAGTTCAAAGAGATTTGGGTATTTTCTTCTTATGCATTAATTCCCTATGTATTTGCATTACCGATACTTACTATTTTGAGCAATATTCTTGTTCTTGAAGAAGGTGCGTTTCTTTCAATTGCGGTTTCTATTGTATTAATATATACCTTAATCAATGAAACTATGGCTTTAAAGGAAGTACATCAATATTCATTGTTTAAGACAATATTTACAGCCTTAATTGCCATAGGCACAATTATATTAGTTGCACTTCTTATTACGATCGTATATAGTATGTTTTCACAATTAGTAACATTTGTGTTGACAATTATTAATGAAAGCAAATTAAAGTAATTTAAAGGATGGAAAGATATGAAATTGCGTAGAATGATTTCTTTTATATGTGTTGCAGTTCTATTGCTTGAAGTGTTAATGGTTCCATCCTCTGCTAAAAATGTAGAAGATGTTAAAGAGTTTAAGATTACTACACAACAAAAAAATGAAATATTAAATTATAATGAGAAATTCGAAAAAGTAGCAGAGAATGATTTGTTCACATTATCGGTTGATAAAAAAAATACTAATATTGCTTTATTAGATAAGAATAGCAAAACAACATATTACAGTAGTCCTATAGATACCGATAAAGATTTTGTAGCCACATCAACAGTTAAAGATTTAATGGAATCTTTTCTTATTATTAAATACGCTCAACGAGATAGTGGTATTATAACAAAAGGTTCTAAAAAAAATTCTGTTGCGAAAAAATCGGCATATATAGAAAAAATTAAAAACGGAATACATATAGACTTTTATTTTCCACTTGAAAAAATATATATTCCGGTTGAAATATTGCTAACTAATTCTGGAATTGAAGTTAAAGTTTTGTCAGACGGAATAAGTGAAAATGATTCTAAATTTAAATTATCGTCAATTCAAGTCATGCCTTATTTTGGATGCACAAAAATTGGCGAAAATGGTTATACATTTATTCCTGATGGATGTGGAGCCGTTATAGAAAATTCAAAGAATAATTCGGGTTTTTCTTCATATAGTAAGCCGGTTTATGGTAGAGATTTGTCGATAATGTTAGATAGTCAAACTTATGATAAATCTAAGATTTATTTACCGGTTTTTGGTTTAAAGATAAATGATAGCGGTTTTGTTGGCATCATTAAAAATGGTGATACTAACGCTAAAATAAATGCTACAGCACCAGGCACAAATAATAGTTACAATAGTATATGTTCTGAGTTTGTGTTTCGTCAAACAGAAAATGTTGTTTATCAAACAAATAATAATATGGGATGGATGAACCTTACTGAATTTGAACCGGAGCATTTTAAAGGTGATTATGTTGTAGAATACTCATTTATTTCATCGGGTGCCGACTATTCAAAAATGGCAGAGGTTTATCGTGATTATCTTTTAAATAATAATAAGTTAAAAAAATCCCAGTATGTTAATAAAGAAACGTTATATGTTGACTTAATAGGAGGTGCTAAAAGACAAGAAAGTTTTTTTGGGATACCTGTTAAAAGAGTAACTTCAATAACTCCATTTGATAGCGTTTCAAAAATCTCAGATGTTTTAAATAAAGCCGGAATAGATAATATTACATATAGATATAAATATTGGCAAAAGGGTGCTGATAGTCAAGCTATTTACAACAATGTTTGTGCGGAAAGAAGACTTGGTGGAGATAAGAAGTTAAAATCGTTATTAAAAACTTCAAAAGGTGAAAACTTTCGTATTGTTTTAGATATCAATTTTATGAATATGAATCGTTCGGCATCTGGATTAAGCAAAAAATACGATAGTGTTCAATCAATGAGAAAAGAACCCGTTGTTAATTATTTATACAGAATAAATACTGAAACTATTGATAAGTCAATTTCTGATACATATTTAGTGAATCCTTTAAATGTATTAAAAATTGCAAACAAGTTATCTAAAAAACTTCAAAAATTAGATGCAGGTGGATACTCTTTAAATTCAATTGGTTCATTACTTTATTCTGACTTTGGTAAAAAATCAACTTCGAGAAAAACATCAGCAGAAGCATGGGGCAATATAGCATCTACAATTAAAAAATCAGGTTCCTTGCTTTTAGAAGCACCAAATGCTTATATGATTGAATATGCTGACGAAATAATAAATTCTCCATCTTCTTCTGAACAAAATAATATTTTTTCTTATGATGTTCCTTTTTATCAATTAGTTCTTTCGGGTTATATTCCAACAAGTTTAGAAGCAGGTAATAGTTTTGGTAATGATAATTATAACTTATTAAAGTCTGTTGAATATGGTTCTAATTTAAAATTTGATTTAGGTTATAAAAATATTGATTTACTCTATCAAACAGGATTATCAAAACTTAATTACATAGATTATTCTTTATGGGTTGACGGTATAGCAAAAGATTATTCAAAATGGTATGAGTTTCGTGAAATCACTGACTTTACAGCCATTAAATGTCATAGAAGGTTAATGACAAATGTTTACTTATCTGAATATGAGAATGGTATAAAGGTTTATACAAACTATAATAACAATGCAGTAACTGTTGGTAATATTAACATTCCTGCAATGGATTTTACTTTGGAGGAGGATGTTTTTGAAACGAAATAGTATTAATAAAAGAAAAAGCTATTATAATCGCAAAGACAGAGTAGGTTTAGTTTATATATTACCATGGTTTATTGGTACAATATTTTTCTTTATCCTACCGATGATTACAGCATTTACCTATTCGATAAGCAAGATTACGATTACCCCAACAGGATTTTTACAAAAATACATCGGAATTGAAAATTATGTTCATTTTATAACTGCTGATTCAAAATTTGTAAGATATTGGGCAAGTTCCGTTTTAGGTATGATTCCTCAAGTAGTTCTAATCGTATCTTTTAGCATTTTCTTAGCTGTATTAATTAAGGACAAATTTAAAGGAAGAATGTTTGTTAGATCTTTGTTCTTTTTTCCGGTTATGTTAGCTTCAGGACCTGTTCTTTCTATTTTACAGGCAGATGCATCAATGGGTAGTTCATCAACTCCGGCATACATTATGCAAATACCGTCACTTTTAACAGCATTTGAAGTGCTAAATGTTCCGGATAAGATTTTAACATTTATTACAGATGTTGTTAATCAAACATTTAGTCTTACTTGGAAGTCAGGAGTTCAAATATTATTGATGCAAGCTGCAATTTGCGATATTCCTAAGAGTTCATACGAAGTTGCAGATATTGAAGGTGCAACAGCTTGGGAAAAATTTTGGAAAATAACTTTTCCAATGATTTCGCCGTCTTTTTTAGTTGTTGTTACTTATACGGTAATAGATACATTTACAGATTATGATAATCAGGTAATGACATTACTTAGATCTTATTATTCAAAAGGTAATTACTCTTATAGTACAACAATAGGAATAATATACTTTGTATCTATTTTAGCGGTAATCGGAATTGTTGGTTTATTTATTAAAAAGAGCATTAACTATGAATCAGATTAGGAGGTAACTATGAATAACAATAATGCTATAAGGCAACACAGTTTTAAATACAACTTCACTGTTGCCTCAAAAAGTATTCTTAGAACTCTTGTATTACTTGGCATTTGTTTTATTATGATTTATCCCGTATTATATATGATTGCAAATTCTTTTATGAGTGTTTCTGATAATTATAATCCAAGTGTTGTTTGGTTGCCTGAAAAAATTGATTTTCAAAGCTATAAGCTTGTAATGGGTTATTTGGACTATTTCCCGGCTTTATTTAGAAGTTTTTTGATAACTGTGCCGTGTGTATTAATTCAATTTATTCCATTGTTAATGGCAGGGTACGGATTTGCACGGTTTAATTTTAAATTTAAAAAGTTTTTATTTGGACTTTTAGTTTTTACAATAATTGTTCCGGCACAAACCTATATTATTCCGTCTTATGTAAATATGAGTTCATTTAATTTTTTTGGCATAGGAAAGTTAATCGGTTTGTTTACAGGAACAGATTTAACTATAAATTTAATCAATACAAACTATACATTTTATTTACCGGCATTATTCGGTGCAGGTATAAGATCGGGGTTAAATATTTATATTATATGCCAATTCTTTAAAGGTCTGCCAAAAGAATTAGAAGAAGCAGCAACTATTGATGGTTGCAATTCTTCACAAGTGTTTTTTAAAATTATGATACCAAATATTATTCCCGCTATAACAACAGTTTCTGTATTTTCTATTGTATGGTATTTTAACGATTATTTATTAAGTGGATTTTACTTAAATGAAAATATGCCGGTTGTAGCTTCGTTTACAATGGTTAAGTCCATTGTTGATATGGCTTCTCAAAGTAGCGGATTAGTAGGTATTACAGCAACAGATTTAAAATTGCTATTAAATTCAATTATGTGTGCTGGCGGTTTATTGGTATCAATTCCTTTGATATTAATGTATTTACCGGCACAAAGGTTTTTTACTGAAAACATCGGTAAGAGTGGTATTGTTGGTTAAATTAAGGTATAGCAAACCTTATTTTTAATAAATTTTAAATTTGGAGGTAAAAAAATGAAAACTCGCAAAATTCTCAGCATTCTCTTAGCAATCTGCATGTTAGCTTCTGCATTTACAGCAATCCCTGTATTTGCTGAAGCTCAAACAAAACATTTAGTTGACAATTGTGCAGATTTTAGTATGGTTTCTGATCGTACAACTTACTGGCAAACTGAGAATAACCCGCATTTGGGTAATATTTTCACAAAAACAACTGCCGATGGTGGAATTTTCCTCACATATCATGTAAATGGTAATGCTAAGGCTGTTAATATTGATGTTTTTCAATTGAAAGACCACGATACAGCAGTTGAAAAGTATTTGAAACTTTCTGTATCAAAGGATAATAAGACATTCGTTCCAATTGAAAAAAGTCTTGGAACGATCACAACTGTTGAAGCAAACAATAGTTGGCAAGCAGTTCCGGTATCAGCTGCAATTGACGGTGAATATTCTTATGTAAGAATTGAACTTGATGCATATGCAGACGAGCCAAATTGGCAATTAGCTCTCGGTAAAATTGATATTACATACGATTATGAACTTATTCCAGTTGATGTTGTATCTGACTCACTTGAAAACATAGTTAACAATTACGAACATTCAGATGGACTTATAATTGATGGAACAAATGCTTATTTGGGATTTTGGGCTCACAAAAATGGTAATAACGATGCTCAATACATTACTTACTATGTAAAAAGTATGAATTCACTTCAAATTACAGTTCCATTCCTAACAAATTATCCTGAACTTGTTAATGCTATTTCGGCTGAATGGTCAACAGATAATAAAACATGGGAAGCAATCACTCTTGAAAAAGGCGCAAGTAATTTTGCATGTGAGGGTTGGTCCACAGTTGTTTTGTCGGCAGATAAAATGAAAAAAGTCACAGGATTTTTGAAGATAAACATCGGTGTACTTGTTTACAATAATGGTGCTGATGCTGTTGCAAATTGTTATGGTGTGGGTGTTTCCGGAGTTCTTACTACAGTTTATGATGCTGAAGCAGAAAGTAAATTCCCGGAAACCGTTAACGATCCACTTGACAATTTCCTTAATATATATAAAAAATCAACTAATCTTCAAGTTGATGGCTCAAACGTTAACCTTGGAAACTGGGTTAATAAAACAGCTGATTCTACCGAATACTTAATTTACAGGGTAAATAGTATTGGTAAATTACAAATTGCTGTTCCTTTCTTAGCAAATCATGATAAATTATTAGAAGGTATTAAAGCATACTGGACTGAAGATATTGAAAATCCAAATTGGGAAGAAATATCACTTAAAACAGGTACTATTAATAATGTCGACGGTTGGCAAACAACCATTTTATCAGCTAGAAATCTTAAAAAAGCTAAAGGTTACCTTAAAGTTGAAATAGGCGAACTTTATTATAACAATGGTAATAAAGCCGATATTTGGGCTGCCGGTATTTCTGCAGTTGTTACTGAAGCTTATAATCCGGCATTAGATGATGTATTCCCAAATGAAATCAATGACGGTCTTGAAAGTTTTGATAATGCTTATGCTAACTCTGACGGAATTCAAATCGATACAACAAATAAATATATTGGTTATTGGGCAAATAAAAAAGGCAATAATGATGTTCAATCTATAACTTATAGAGTTAATAGCATTAAAACACTTCAAATTAATGTTCCTTATTTAGCTGCTCATCCTAAACTTACTGAATCAGTTCATGCATATTGGTCTGCTGATAATTCAGAAAGTTCTTGGGAGGAAATCTCTTTAACTACAGGGGAGCCAACAAATATTGAAAATACAAATTTTGCTTTTGTATTTAAAGAAGCCAGAAAGCTTTCTTATGGAAAAGGATACTTAAAAGTTCAAATTGAAAATATTGATTTTGGTGCTGACTTTGATCCGGTAGAAAATTGTTGGGCTGTTGGTATTAATGCAATAGTTACTACTCCTTATGATCCTAACGCAATCGATGTTGATATGGCAGCGACATTATCATATGATACTGCAAGTAAATCAGTAAAAATTTCTACCGATTATGATTTAAAACAAGCGGGTTTTGAAAATATTACAGCACATTTTAAGGTAAACGAGGAAGAATTTGAAATAAAAAAATTTGAGACAGAAAAATCAATTAGTACATTTGTATTAGATAAAGAAATTGAATTAAATATAGGTGTAACTATAAAAGGTTGGATTTCATTGTCTTATGAAGAATCTGCTTATGCAAGTAATATTTCAACCGTTGAGTTTGATGAATATTTTGATGCAAACGGCGATGGTAACATAAATATTATAGATTTAGTACGTTTAAAAAAGGCCATTATTGGGGATGCCACTATTAAAGAAGGCGTTTGCGATTTTGATGGAAAAGGAACTTTGGATGCAACTGATGTTGTTTTTCTTGTAAGAGCTCTTTTGAAATCGTTCTAAAAATATTTAAGAGGTAGCAAATTATGAACCGTATAGTTTCTTTGAGTTTAATTTTAACAATTTTAATATCCTCTTTTTTCTTTTATTCCTTTCAAAACATTCGCAGAGAGATTACAGGAAAATATGTGCAGGAATCAGTAAACAAGATAATAGTAAAATAAGGGATTTCGATGATGACAATATAATTACTGCTTATGATTTGATTAAATTCAGAGCATTATTATTAAGCATGTAAAAGGAGATAAGAAATATGAAAAAATCAATATGTTTTATATTAGCGATTATTACGGTATTGGTTTCTTGTATGATTTGTGGCTATGTTGCAAGCGCTGATAGCTTGGAGGCAAAAATACTTGTAGATGATGATTTTAAAAATTGGGATAATGTGTATAATAAATCGTCAGGCTGGCAACTTGATCCGGGTAATTCTGTTGCAGGAACAGGTAAGTTAATTACCAAAAATAATAACGATAAAGTTCAACATGTAACTTATATGGTTAAAGAATACATAGGCTCGCTTGAAATTACAGCTTATGAAGTATTTACCACAACTGATTTACCTAAAAAAATCAATGTTTATTTATCGAATGATGGCAATGTTTTTGAGAAAAAAGAAGTTTCGTTTTCAAATGCACAACAGCTTAATGGCTCAAGTTGGTATAAACTTGTAGGTAAAATAGAAATTCCTGATGACAATCAATATAAATATGTAAAAATTGAACTTGGAATCTTGGGCACAGAAGCTTGTTGGTATGCCGGAATTGGTCATGTTAAAATTCTATCTTATGCAGAAAATAATTCTTCTGATAATGAATCTGATAAAAAAGACGAGTTGGTTTTTAGAGATAAAATTGATGACAAACTCGATGACTTTAATATGATTTATCAAAAATCAGATGGATTTCAAATTGATAAAACATTAAAGAATTTAGGAAGTGTGATTAATAAAAAGGCAAATAACGATACTCAATTTATAACATATAAAATTATAGATATTAATGATTTGTCAATTGATATTGCATATTTATCATCATCACCCGAATTAATTGGATTTGTAAATGCGTATTACTCTGAAGATAATAACAGTAATTGGCAAAAAATTGAATTCAAAAAAACAGAAACAACTTCAAAACAAGAGGGTTGGTCGACTGCAACACTTGTTGCTAAAGATTTAGGTGTTAAAGGCAATCTGTATTTAAAGGTTGTAATTTATCCAATAGCTTATTACTCAGGTGCTGATGCAATTGAAAATTGTTATGGAATTGGAATTTCTTCAATTAATGTAAACGGTGCAACCGTAGATAATAATGAAGAAAAAGAAGATAACAAAACAGCAATATCAGATAAATTTGATAATTTTGAAAAGATTTTTGATAGAACAGATTTATGGCAACTTGATAAAACAAACAAAGAGTTAGGAAATCAATTAAATAAATTTTCTAATAATGAAGTATTGTTTATAACCTATAAACTAAATGGATTAAAATCGTTTGCAATAAAAGCCAATAGTTTTAAAGTAATGTCAGATGTTAAAAAGGATATTAAAGTTTATGTATCGAGTGATAATAAGAATTGGAAACCGGTAAACTTAAAATATTTAGATGGCAAAACTATAGGAGATTGGACTCAAAAGTATTTATATGCTGAAAACATAGCAAATGATATTAATTATCTTAAAATTGAAATGCAAAAACTCGATATTGATGCAATTGCAAATTGTTTTGTAACAAGTTTGGCTTCGGTAGATATTACAAAAGAAAGTGTAATAAATAAAGGGTTGTTAATTACTGACATTAAAAATGAAGCGGAAAAGAAAAATGATATGGAATCAACAGGTCATGTCATTGAGCATCATGCAGGTGGCAATTCATCGGGTAACAATTCAGGCGCGAAAGATATTAACACGAAGAGTAAAATAATCAATGATTCAAATATTAAATATATTTCTACTACATTATTTGCACTAATTATGTTAATTTCATTTGATTTGATTATTGCAGCTTGTGTAATTACTGCAATTATTACTAAAAAAATAAATTCTTCTTCTAAAAGATAGTTTTGATTTAAAGATTGGAGAAAAAATATGAAAAAGAGAATAGCAATAATATTTTCTGTTTTAATATGTTTTACTTTATTTAGCTTAACTGCAAATGCTACTGAGCCTGTATTCACTGATAATCTTGATGATTTGAAATATACTTATGAAAGTTCTGATGGTTGGCAAGTAGATAAAACGATAAGAACTATTGGGAGTATGTTAAATAAAAATGCTAACAATGATATTCAGTACATTACTTATAAATGTGATGATTTAAAGAGTTTTAAACTATATGTAACAAGTTTTATAAGCGATATCTCAATACCAAAAGCAGATGTTTGTGCTTATGTTTCTTCTGATAATGTTGAGTGGACACAGATAAAAGTTGCTTTTGTTAAGCCAAAGACAGTTGCACAAGGTTGGAGATTGTTTGAAGCTGTTCCCACAAAAGTTTTGCCGGAAGGTACAAAATATATAAAGTTTGAACTTCAAGTTTTAAATATTGAAGACTTAGGAAACTGTTTTGTTACCGGATTTCAAAAAGTAGAATTATTTAATGAAATAGATGATTCTATGAATATTAATACTGCTGATGATGAAAACGAAGATGCTGCAAATGATGAAAATAACGAAACAAATAGTGATAATAGCTCAAACCTTGCTGATTCGAATTTTAATAATGCTAATAAAGGTATAAGCATTACAACACTATATATTTTCTTAGGCGTAGCTTTTGTAGTAATGATAGCATCATGCGTTGTCACATCAACAATTATTAACAAAAAGAATAAATAATTCTTTAGTTAACACCTTTAGGGGGAATAAAAACTTGAAAGCAAATCTTTTCAAAATAGTAGCAGGAGCAATATGCTTCGTAATGATTCTGTGCTCGTGTAGTAAGAATCAAAAGAAAAGTAATAATATGAATTATACTGACTTCTTAAAATTTGAAAGTCTAACAGAAAATAGTATTTATGGTTTTTCATATCCGGGAATTAGTGCAGATTATACCGACTTATATGGTAAAACTCTTATAGATGGAATGCATTTTTCTGAAGAAAAATCATTAAATTCTATTGTTGGCGTTGATTTGGTTTATCGTGATGTATTTAGTAGAACTGCAACGCAATTCTTTGTTAATATGGATCTAAGATCATTTTGTGATGTTAGCGGTGTTGCTGTTTCAATAGTGAAGTTAAAAAATACTTCACTTCCTACAAATGTTGAGTTTTATTATTCGCCGGATGGATATTCTTATTCTTATTATGGCAAAGGTTCAAAGCTTAAGGAAAATAGTGAAAACGGTTCTATTATTTATGGATTTATTTCTAAAAAATCTGTGAGAGCTAAAATGGTTAAAGTTGTTATCTCAGGAGAGGAAAACGATATAATATGTTTGGACGAAATTGATGTTCGTGGAAAGAAAACAGATGATGTAAAATTGTTATCAAAAGATGCGGAATATAATTTCACTGACGCATTATTTCCGGAAAATGTTGCTAATATTATCCTTGATAACGGATTGACAGATATTGATTTTTCCAAATCATTAGATAAAAATAAATTGACACATTTTGCAACTGTTGATCCAATTTTAACTGCAAGTGATATGCATGTTACTCAGGTGTTGGATTTGAAAAGAATTTGCAATATTTCCGAAGTGTGTGTAAGATTAGGCGATTTCAAAAGCAAATATGCAGGCTCTCCGCAAGGCATCGATATTTATGTTTCAGAAGATGGCAAAAATTATACACAATATGGAATGGCTTATGAATTTCAAAAAACCGGAACAGCCGAAATGCCTTTAGTTAATTATCGAATTTCAAAACCATATACGCAGAAAGCGAGATACATACGACTTAATTACTTGTGCCAAGAAACTATTATGCCTGAGTCGATTGCTGTTTTTGGATTCGATAACGAAATTAAACAGCAGATACTTGATGAAAGCGACAAAACCATTAAACCATATACCAACCTTGCAATAAATAAACCGGTTATAGTTAATGGCAAATCAACTAAAACCTTAACAGATGGAATTTTTGGCGATTACGATAAACTTGTAAGCGGTTGGGATAAATTTGTTCTTAATAAGGGAGATACAATAAAACTTGAACTCGATTTAGAAAATGAACAAGTAATAAATGGTATTTGTCTTGAAATGAGAAATCAGACTATATACAAGCCAAAAATTGAAATTTCTGTTTCGACCGATAATAAAAACTTCAAATCACTTGGTGTAGTTGGTTACTCCAAAGTTGTAGCAGGTAAACAGTTGTTCATAGCTGAATTTGAAAACATAAATGCAAGATATGTTAATTTTGAAATTAGTGATATACTTCAAAAGGTATTTATAAGTGAACTGTGCGTTTATGGTGAAAGAGTATGCGAACCATTTGTAAGAGGTGGTTGGTTATCTAATCCGGTTGATGATTTTTCAAAAAATAATTTTTATAGTTATAACAAATACACTGAAAACGATTGGGAAACTCTTTTTTATAATATGAGAGCTTCCGGTATGGATTATGCTGTTTTTGGTAACATTGCTAATAATAAAACCAAAACAACCATTTATCCGAATCCATCGGTAGCGGGGTATAAGTATTATGGTACAGGTGATAAAGCTTATGCTGCAGCCGATCAATTAGAAGCAATGTTAAGTGCCGCAGATAAGGCAGGAATGAAAATATTTATGGGTTCACTCATAAATATAGATATGCTATTTGAAAATTATTATAAGCTTTCTATTTCAGAAAGAGATGTTTGGATGAATGACTATATTAACGAATGTAATCAGCTGTCTAAGGAAGTTGTTTCCAGATACTCTCATCACAAATCATTCTACGGATTTTATTTATCAGACGAAACATGTGATGAATGGTTAAACTATGGTAACGGAGAAGGTGTAACTGCAGCAAGAAAACGATATTTTGGACAGGCAGAGTATTTAAGAACATTAGCACCTAATAAAAGGATATTAATTGCTCCGGCTATTTGGTACACCATTGATAGCTGTACATCAGGGCCACAAGATTTTGCAAACAATGTATTAAAACTTATTGAAAAGAAAAACGGTAATTATCCTGTTGATATTATTGCTTTCCAAGATTGTTTAGGAAGAGCAGAAGTTTCAAATTCTATGTATGCTAAATATGAATCCAGTATTTCTGCCGTTGCTAATGCATTAAGAGGTTCAGGAATTGAAATATGGAACGATATAGAGGTATTTGATCCTAAATATGTAGGTTCAAAAGATTATGCAGAAATAGAAGATTCTTTATTTACTGGTATGAAATACTCTAATACATCTCTCGTTTTTGATATAGTGCATTATTTTAGTTATCAAGTTGCAAATCTATCTGATTTAAGGTATTTTGAAACAGATTATATTATGCGAGAGTATAATAAAACTTTTAACAATTATCATAATAGTATTTTCATAAAAAAATAGGCAGATAATTATATTGATTTTGTAAAAATTAAAGTTTTTAAATCTTTAATTCGTAAATTTGTTATTTATAGAGGAGAGAAAAAGATGGAATTAAAAATAAATTATGTCACACCGATTCCGGCAAAAAGAATTTCAGAAAATGGAGAAATAGATTTAAGAATAGCATCAAAAAATTGCACTAAAATTAATGTTTCTGCATTTAAAAATGATACTCTCATTTGTGATTTTGGATATTTTTCGGTTGACAAGCAATTAAAAGTTAATTCTATTAAAATAAAGACAAAAGGTATATTTGGTAAAATTGATTTAGTTATTTATTTTTTGAATAATGATAACAAAGTAGAAGAAACCGTTAAATTACCTTACGAAATTATAAAATCAATCGTACATGGCACTCAACTTCTTGATGGTTGTTGGATTAGCTTATATCATTGGAGTGATGATGAAGCAAGATATTTTAATCATGCGTTGAAAAATCTTGATTCTGAAGGATTCAAACAACAGATTTATTCTATGCATAATATCGGTATTACCGGTGTAATTATTCAGAATGTATTTGATTCTCCATATTATGTAGGAACAAACGATAAAACAATAGATACATATGATGGAAAAGCATTTTATAATAGTGAATTATACTCCGGAAGAGTTGATATAAGATGCGAAGATCCTATTGAAGCCATTTTAACTGCCGCTGATGAGTGCGATATGGCAGTATTTCCGGGAGTAGGACTTTTTGCGTGGTTTGATTTCTCACCTGAATCACTTGAATGGCACAAAAAAGTCACCCTGGAGTTACATAATAAATATGGTCATCATAAATCTTTTTATGGTTGGTATATATCCGAAGAAATGTTTGGTTCGCTATACTTCGAATATCCACCCGTTGCAGAAGAAAGATGGACAGAGATTAGAGATTTCTTTAAAGAGTATAAATCATTTATTGATGAACTTACACCTACTAAACCTGTGGCATTAGCACCGAACAATATACACATGGATCAATACAGAGAACCATGGTATGAAATAATGAAAAATATTGATATTCTTATTCCGTTTGCTTTTGCAAGAAGTGAAAATAATATCTCTCAAATTATTGAGATGACTAAAAAAGCCGATACACATTTTTGGGTAGATATGGAAATATTTAAATATCCATTTGATGAAGGATTAAGACCTAAAGAAATAGATGACCTTGTTAAAGAAATTCGAGTATATGATCAACTTGAACAATGCTACGGATATCAATTTACCGGTTTGATGAACGAACCTGGAAAAAGAATGAATTTAGGTCTGGAAGAAACTGAAGTAGTTTATGAAGAGTATCAAAAATACTATAAAGATATCGTTAAAGAATAACGTTTAACACCAGTAATTATTTAGCGAATACAATTCATTTAAGATAGGTGTTTTATATGAAAAAAGTACTATACATACCTTTAGATGATCGCCCATGCAATTATGAATATCCATATCTTTTATCTAAAATAACTGATGATATACAACTTTTAAAACCGCCAATTTCTTTGATGGGATGTTGTAAAAAATCTGCTGATGTAGATAAAATTTGGGAGTGGATTTTTGAAAACTTAGATAATGTTGACTATGCTATTTTATCAGTTGATACTTTGGTATATGGTAATATTATACATTCAAGAATTCACGAATTATCTAAAGAGATAATAGAAAACAGAATTAATAATTTTAGAAAGATAAAGTTAAAAAACAAAAAAATCAATATCCAAGCTTTTAATTTAGTTACCAGAGTTTCAGCATATAGTAATTCTTTTGAAGATCCGGATTATTGGTCAAGTTATGGTCATACCATTTGGGAATATGGGTGGTATAGTGATCGTATAAACAGGGGTATTGCCGATGATAATGAAATAGATTATTTTGAGAAAGTAAAAAAAGCTATTCCCACAGATATTCTCTCAGATTTTTTAGAAAGAAGAAAAAAGAATGCCTATGTAAATGAGCAGGCAATATCACTTGTAAAAGAAAATATTTTTAATGAACTGGTAATTCCAAAAGATGATACAGCATTTTATGGTTTTGCTGCAATAGATCAGAAAAAATTAGCAACTATAATTAATGATAATTTCTTAATGAACAGAGTTATGATTTATCCTGGTGCTGATGAAGTGGGTTCAGTTTTATTAAGTAGAATTTTTTGCAAAATGCATAACTATAAACCAGCTGTGTTTTTAAAATATTCTGCTACTTGCGGTCCGACAATTGTTCCGCTATATGAAGATCGACCTATCGCTGAGTCGATAAAATCACAAATAGTATCCGCCGGTGGTATATTAGTATCTACACCTTTAGAATCTGACTTTTTGTTTGCTATTCATACACCGGGTGTTCAAATGGAAGAATGTTATACACAGAGTAACAAAAATCTTACATATTCAACTCATGTAAACATCCAAGAATTCTTTTCTTATTTAAAATACTATAAAGAAAAATATAATAAACCCATTGCTTTGGCAGATGATGCTTTTGCAAATGGTTCAGATATTTCAATGATGCGTCATGCTACAGTAGTTGGGATATTTGACATTTTATGTGCATATGGTGGTTGGAATACTTCGGAAAATACAAATGGTATGTGTCTGGCACATGCAATAATTAGTTCTTATTATGAAAAAGACAATTTCAAAAACGGTGATTATAAAGAATCTCAAAAATTTCTTGTAAGAAAAATAATAGAAGATTATTTATTTCAAGCTCTTGGTATTCCTGAAATGGATGTTATTGTTTCAGAACAATATCCTGGTTATTCACCATACTATTGTAGAGATATAAAAAATGAAATAGCTAATATATCTGGCAATCTTTTAATTGAGAAAACAAATAATTTATTTCCTAATGGTTTTAAAGGAAAAAAAATAGAGCTATCAGATTTTTATCTGCCTTGGGAACGAATTCATGAATTAGGATTTAAGTTGGAATTTATTGAGAATTAAGGTGTTTTAATGAAGTTTATAAAAGTTGAGAATTATAATAAATTAAGCCGCCAAGCAGCAAATATAATATCTGCACAAGTAATAATGAAGCCAAATAGTGTGTTAGGACTAGCAACAGGTTCATCACCTATAGGAACATACAAACAACTTATAAAATGGTATAACAAAGGTGACGTTGATTTCAGCGAAGTAACTTCTGTAAACCTTGATGAATATGTAGGACTTGACGGAAACAATAACCAAAGTTACAGATATTTTATGGATACATATTTCTTTAATCATATTAATATAAAAAAAGAAAACACTTATGTTCCAAATGGTAAATCTGAAGATTTAGCAAAAGAAGGAGAGGAATATGACGCAAGATTAAAATCTTTTGGCGGAATTGATTTGCAACTTTTAGGTATTGGACTTGACGGTCATATAGGCTTCAATGAGCCTGATAAATGCTTTGAAAAGAGCACACATATCGTTAATTTACATAGTTCAACAATTGAAGCTAATTCAAGATTCTTTGACAGTATAGAAGATGTTCCGAAGCAGGCAATAACAATGGGAATGGTTTCAATTATGCAAGCCAAAAAAATTCTTTTAATTGCAAATGGCAAAGCTAAGGAAGAAATACTTAAAAAGGCATTTTCGGGACCTATAACACCTGAAATTCCGGCTTCCATACTTCAATTGCACCCTGATGTTACAGTGATTTACAGTGAGGAATAAAAATGTATAAAATCGGTATAGATTTAGGTGGAAAAATATTGCTGTTGGAATAGTTGATGATAATAATATAATATCTAAACAAATCACTCCCACATTGCTTCCGGATTCACCTGAAAATATTGTGAGCAGAATATTTAATACTTGTATTGCCATAAATGATGTAAACTTAAAAATAGAAGATATTTCATCAATTGGAATTGGTACTCCCGGTGCAGTTGACAGTGCAAAAGGCATAGTTGTTTTTGCAAATAATTTAGGATTTAAAAATGTTGAACTTGGAAAAATGCCGGAAGAAAAATTAGGCAAAAAAGTTTACTGCGAAAATGATGCTAATGTTGCTGCTTATGGAGAATACTTGGTAGATGACGAAAATGAAGGAGATACACTTGTTGCGATAACTATTGGAACCGGAATAGGTGTCGAAAGAGCCGATTTTTTCTCAAACCACAATATACAAAATAATAAATAACTTTGAAATTTGCGCTTGAAAAGCTAAACATACCCGCGAATACCGAAAAATGATATTCGCGGGTATGCCTTTATCCGCAAAACCTTGTTGAAATATGTTTATAGCAATCGGCGGGGGAATAATCCCAGTTTTCAAGCCTATCGCCGTTATAAAAGTATTTGATTTCGGGGGTGTATTCGCTTTCAAAGCTATCTATTATTATAAGCTTTATCTTCATTTTTTCTCTGATAATGCTTTTTATATAAACACTTGCCTGCTGACCGAGCGCAACGTCGGGTCTGGGCTCGGCAAGTCCTGCAAGGTTGGGGGTCAGCTCAACGAAAACGCCGTAATCCTCAACACTTCTAACAACGCCCGTTACGGTCTGCCCCGGGGAAAATAGCGCGGCGTTTTCCTCCCAAGTGCCGAGCAGCTCTTTGTGCGATAGGGTTATTTTACCGTCGGGCGCTACAGAGCGTATTATTACCCGTATATTCTGACCTATGAAAAAGCGGTCGCGCGGGTGCGATATGCGCGAGACGGATATTGCATCTATCGGCAGCAGGGCTATATTGCCGCAGCCTATATCGCAAAATGCGCCAAACGACTCTAAATGAGTAATCTTAGCGTTTATAATATCGCCTGTGCCGTGATATTCGGTTATGTGCTCGCGGCATAGCTCCTGCGCCCTGCGGCGTGAGAGAACAGCATACGGCTTGCCGCTTTCATCATTGCTTAAAGAGCTTACCACAAAGCAGACCGGCTTACCCACGCGGGAGATAAGCGCTATATCGCGCGTGGAGCCGTCGGCTATTCCTATTGCACCCTCCTCGCGCGGAATTATACCCTTAACTGTGCCCAAATCTACAATTAAGTTGTGCGAAGCGTCGCACATTGTAACCGTGCTTTCAAGAACCGTCTGCTTTTCCTTAGCGTCTGCAAGAAAAGCGGGGGTAAATGCCTTTTTGCTGTCCGTCGCCTGTGTGTTCCATCCTTCCGGGAAAAAACCGTTCATTATTTAATCACCTTTCCTTTTTACATTCGGCGTTTAGCCTACATATCAAATTATATGACCTGAAAGGTGAAAAAATGAGCGAATTATGTCTGCTGAAAAAATTTTAAGCGGACGTTTTTTATCACGCCCGCCGTTTCGACATTATTCAGCTATTTCGCCCTCGTTTCGCAGTAAATACAGCGATAAATGCGGTGCTCCTTATCCGTCAGGCGGAATATATGCGGCAGCTCCTGCTCGGTTGATGATATACAGCGCGGATTTTTGCATTTTAAAACGTTCGTAAGCTCCTGCGGAAGTTCTATCGTCTTTTTTTCTTTAATTTGCCCGTCCTTTATTATGTTCACCGTAACGTCGGGGTCTACAAAGCCTAAAATATCGGTGTCAACGTCAAAATCGGAATCGATTTTAATAATATCCTTTTTGCCGGATTTTTTGCTTGCGACGTTTTTTATAAGCGCTACCGAGCAATCAAGTTCTTCAAGCCCCAAAAGGTGGTAAATTTCCATACCCTTGCCCGCGGTTATGTGGTCTATTACAATGCCGTTTTTAATGGAATCAATGTTCATCACTTTACCTCCAAAAGCTTTAATATAAGCGCCATACGCATATATTTTCCGTAAAGCACCTGCTTAAAATAGCAAGCACGCGGGTCTGAGTCTACCGCTACGCTTATTTCATTCACGCGCGGCAGGGGGTGGAGAACGCGCAGTTTATCACTTGCCAGCGCCATTTTTTCGGGGGTTAAAATATATGTGTCTCTAAGGCGCAAATAGTCTTCTTCATTGAAAAATCGCTCCTTTTGCACGCGGGTCATATAAAGTATGTCAAGGTCGGCAATGGAGTTTTCAAGGCTGTCGGTTTCGGTGTACTCAATACCGTCTTTATCAAGCTTATCCTTAACATAGCCCGGCAGCTTTAGTTCATTCGGGGAAATTAGTACAAATTTAACGTTTTTATAGCGTATAAGCGCGGAAATAAGCGAGTGTACCGTTCTGCCGAATTTAAGGTCGCCGCAAAAGCCCACGGTCAAATTATCAAAACCGCCCTTTTCGCGGTATATTGTAAGTAAGTCCGCAAGGGTCTGCGTGGGGTGGCAGTGCCCGCCGTCGCCCGCGTTTATAACGGGTATGCTTGCATTTCGTGCGGCTACAAGCGGCGCGCCCTCTTTCGGGTGGCGCATTGCTATAATATCGGCATAGCAGGAAATAACCTTTGCGGTGTCCGCCACGCTTTCGCCTTTTGAGGCAGATGAGCTTTGCGCCTCTGAAAAGCCGAGAACGCTGCCGCCGAGCTCTAACATTGCCGCCTCAAAGCTCAGGCGCGTTCTGGTAGACGGCTCAAAAAACAGGGTGGCAAGCTTTTTGCCTTTGCATTTTTCGCTGTATTTTTCGGGGTTTGCTATAATATCGTTGGCAACGTCTATAAGCTCTTCAATTTCGCCCGTTGTAAGCTCCGAAATATCAATAAGACTTCTCATTTAATATCATTCCTTTGCACCGTTTATTTAGTGTGGCAGGATCCAAACCTGCCACGCCTACGAAACAAAATTTTGCATAATACATTGCCTCAAAACTTGAAATACGGCA
>URPS01000027.1 GCA_900549855.1 uncultured bacterium
GTGTATATAGTCCCGTGAAGTCTTTAATTGGAGCAAATTCCTCTTCTCGACTTACTCTTAGTAGAAACATATCATCAAAATATTTAAAACCATCAAATATAAAATTTTCAAATTTGAATGTATTTGGTTCTGTTGGAACAATTTTTACTCCCTCATCATTTATAATTGGGTTTTTCTTATATGCCCTATGATATGGAAGTTCTTTACTTGAAACTTTTTTTATAGCATCTAAACTCATTATATGTGATAACATATTAGCTTCTCTGTAAAGATATTGCCCATTTTCATTTTTTCTTACTGACATTTTTAAATCTATTTCATCATCTAAGCTGCATCCAATAAATAAAATGTTTTGTGTTTTATAATCATTTCGTAGCTTATTAAGTAATGGTGCATTTTTATCTAAGCTTAATGTATATTCTTTAGATGTAAAAATCTTTCCGCTGCCTTTATAAGTAATAATATCTCCGATATCTCCATGTAATTTAATAACACATTTTTCATCTGAAAATATTTCATCATTAAATTCTTGATTCGGTAAAATAATTTTTTTGAATGAACTTGAATTTTCAATCGCATCATCAATATTTAAGGTATAAATATAAGGCCAATCAATGCTAAAAAATGATGAACGTACATCTTCTTGCGGCATAATCACTTTATAAAAATTAGATTTTAGATAATTGCGTCGAACTTCAGGGGAAATATTTTCATCATCCTCATAATAATCGCATAGTCTTGAAAAATTAGCTGATACAATTTCCTCTTTTTCCTGTTCTGTAAAATCTTCTGCTATTAATTTTTTTATCATATGTTGCTTGTATTCATACCCATTCGGTACAATGCCATCAAAAGAATTTAAACCACATGTAAATCCAGAACCAACAATGGGAACTAAACTGTTGTTTTTAAAAAAAGAAATTAAATTTTGATAATTATTCTTGTTACAGGCTTGTTTAATTCTTGCTGCAACATTATTCTTTACAAAATCGAATAAAAAATCGTCTTGTTTCACCAGTTTTGCGAAAAGTGTCGTATCAGAATTGTCGACCAATGATTTTGCAACAATCTCATACTCAGCAGGATTTTTGCCTGTGAGTTTTTTTATTAAATCCATAATTTTATCCTTGAATAATGATTAGATGTATAAGAGTAATTTTGAAGTGGTCTTGAACAAAAAGCGAAACCGACAAGCGCAAGTTTCGTTTTTATTCGTCCATTTACCCCTAATCTAAATAGAATACTGTAACTACTTTGTGACCTTCTTCTGCATATTCAACTGCTCTATGAAGAGTTTTGCTGGTATGAGAAAGGAAGCAGATTAACTGATTACAATCGTCAATAATTTCTCTGTTGCATACTCTAGAAGCATCTGCCAATGTCATCATTGCTCTATCTGAATGTTCAACAATATTAGGAACACCTATAAGTTGATCTTGAACGTCAGAAGGTTGTTGACCAATAGTTTGAGGCAAAATAACCTTTAATTTATCGGGATTAGACTTCATTGCACCACGAATTGCAGCTGCGTTTGTACCACAAGAACCACCAGATGTAATAATAGTATTGCCTTGTCTAACAAGAGCTGTTGTCAATGTTTCAATCATTTGTTGATGCGTAATAGCAAGATTTCTTGAACCGATTATTGCAATTCTTTTGGCGGGCTGTTTTATAGTTGCTAATTCCATTGCTAACTCATCTACTGTATCAGGAGAGTGATCCGCTGTATCCATATCTCCCATTGGAACCATAATGGAAGGTTGTTTCTTGTCATCGTCAATTGAATTGAAAATATCGCTCATTGTACCACCTTTAAAAATAATATTGTCATTTCCGTTTATTTTGTGTATGCTGATACATGATATCACAAAATTGACAGTTTGGGAATAGGGGAATGGAAAATATTTTAGCTAATCTTAATAAAGAGCAGCTTGAGGCTGCCAAAACGACAGAGGGAGCGTTGCTTATACTAGCCGGAGCCGGTAGTGGAAAAACAAAAGTTTTAACTTCCAGAATTGCATATATGATTCAGAATGGTGCGATTGCAGGAAAAATTTTAGCAGTTACATTTACTAACAAAGCTGCAAAAGAGATGAAAGAAAGATTATCTGCAATTTTGGGTGAAAATATTGTAAAATATATGTGGGTAGGGACTTTTCATAGTATTTGCGGACGTATTTTAAGGCAAGATATTGAAAATTATGCTTTTCAATCAGGGAAAAGATTAGATAAAAATTTCACAATCTATGATGAAACAGATTCTATGGCGATAATTAAGCAAGCTGTTAAAAAATTAAATATGGATGATAAAATTTATCAGCCAAAATTAATTAAAGCCGTAATTTCTAATGCTAAAAATAAAATGCAAGATGCGTATACTTTTGCAACTTTTGCAAGAGATTTTAAATCCCAAAATATTGCTAAAGTGTTTGAATTTTATGAAAATGCGCTTAATAACAACAACGCTATTGACTTTGATGACATGCTGATGCTTTGCGTAAAATTGTTAGAACAAAATCCGGAAGTTAGAAAAAAATACTACGATAAATTTCAACACATTTTAGTCGATGAGTACCAAGATACGAACCAAGCGCAGTACCAACTTGTAAAAGCACTTTATACAAACTTACTGCCGGATATTCCTGATAGCCGCTCTCTATGCGTAGTTGGCGATGTCGATCAATCTATTTACAGTTGGCGTGGTGCGGATTTTAGAATTATCATGAATTTCCAAAACGATTTTCCGAAAGCAAAATTGGTTAAATTGGAACAAAACTATCGTTCTACAGCAAATATTCTTAATGCTGCAAACGCTATAATTGAAAATAACGAAGAGCGTGTTGACAAAGTTCTGTATTCTCAAAAAGGTGATGGTGAGAAAATTTCTTTATATGAAGCTCAAGATGAAGCCGATGAGGCAAACTATATTGTTAAACGAATTGAGGATACATCAGATAATTATAATCAATTTTCTATTTTATATAGAACAAATGCTCAATCTCGTGCATTAGAAGAAGCTCTTATAGCTGCGGGAATTCCATATAGAATTTATGGCGGTCTAAAGTTTTATGACAGAAAAGAAATTAAGGATGCGATTGCTTATCTTAAATTAATTTATAATAATGACGATTCACAGTCTTTGCGAAGAATAATCAATGTTCCAAAGCGTGCCATCGGTGAAACCACATTAAAACACTTACAAGAATACGCAGATAGTAGAGATATCAGTCTTTTTGGCGCAATAAGAGAAGTTGATGATATTGAAGCAATTAAATCCGGAACTGCTACAAAGCTTAAAGATTTTGCGATGCTTATGGATAAATTAAAAGAAGCGCAGTCAAGGTATTCATTGCCTGAATTTTTGAGTTTAATTTTGGAAAAGAGCGGATACTTGATGGAACTTCAAGCAACAGGAGCAGATGAAGACCAAACAAGAATAGAAAACTTACAGGAGCTTGTTAACGTAGCAAACGAATTTGAGCCGGAAGAACTCGACAACGCTTTAGGTGAATTCTTATCACAAGTATCTCTTGTTTCTGACATTGATAGCATGGATGAAATTGCGAATAATGTAACACTTATGACTCTACATGCTTCAAAAGGTTTGGAATTTCCTATTGTATTCTTGGCAGGTTGTGATGAAGGTATTTTCCCATCAGCAAGATGTTCAAACAGCCTTTCTGATTTAGAAGAAGAAAGACGTTTGATGTATGTAGGTGTAACTAGAGCTGAAACAAAATTGTATTTAACAACAGCAAAACGCCGTCAGATGTGGGGCGAATATAAATATTACACTCCTAGCCGATTCTTAGAAGAAATTCCTGCAAAATTGATTGATGAAGAAGAATCAGCATTCTCAGAATATTCAGAACCAAGAAGTACGTTTAATAGCGCTGTTAAATCCGTTCGCCAAGGGGGTAAATTTAACGGGGGCAAAATTAGTGGGGGAAGCTCTAACGGAGGAGGCTACTCAAATGGAAGTTCAGGTAAATCATCTTCTGTCCGTTCAAATTCTGACGGTTACGTAAAACCTGTTAGTGGATTTGGCGCTAATTTTTCTGCCCCAAAAAGTTCTTCTTCAAATTCAACAGGATTTGGTTCAAATTTTGTGGCACCAAATGTCAAAAAGACTACAAATGTAGTGAAGCGCACTCCAAGTCGAGTTATTATTAACAAAAGCCCTTTGAATAAAGAAAAAGAAGAAGAAAAAATTAAAGCTTTCTTTGAAGATAATGTTATGAAACGTAAGCTTGAAGAAAAGAAAAGACAGGATGCGGAACTTGAAAAACAACAACTAGCAGAAGAACAAGCTAAGAATACTGCAACACAATATTTCTTTAACGTTGGAGAAAGAGTTTTTCATGACAAATTAGGAATAGGGCATATTACCGATGTTATTCAAATTGGTGACAGCACTATGTACACGATTGATTTTGGCAAAATCGGTAAAAAGGCGATGGATGCAGCATATGCTCATTTGAAGAAGTTTTAAGAGCAAGTTTTATTGTGAATAAATTTAATATTTTGTTCATGATATAATAAACCTGTAAATTTAAGGGAAGAAGGTAAAAAGATGAGTTTAGATGTATATTTAGGTATTGACGTTGGTTCTGTAACTACAAAATTAGCACTAGTAGATGAAAAAGGTAAATACGTTGATTCTTATATGTTGAAAACAGCCGGTAAACCTGTAGATGCAGTGCAAAACGGTTTGAAACAAATTATTTCACAAGCTTTATGTGAATATTCAGTAAAAGGTGTTGGTACAACCGGTTCTGGAAGAAATCTTGCTGGTGCTCTAGTAGGTGCAGATGTTGTGAAAAATGAAATTACTGCTCACGCAGTTGCTGCAAGTACTAATATTCCGGGGGTTCAAACTATTCTTGAAATCGGTGGACAAGATAGTAAAATCATTATCTTGAGAGATGGTATCGTAACAGATTTTGCAATGAATACCGTTTGCGCAGCAGGTACTGGAAGCTTTTTGGATCACCAAGCTCAAAGATTAAATGTTCCTATTGAAAAGTTTGGTGAAACTGCACTTAAATCAGAAAACCCTGCTCGTATTGCCGGACGTTGCGGTGTTTTTGCAGAAAGTGACTTGATTCATAAACAACAACTCGGTTACCCTGTTGAAGATTTGCTATATGGTCTTTGCCAAGCACTTGTTAGGAATTATCTTTCAAACCTTGCTTTAGGCAAAGAACTTCTTCCTACTATTTCTTTCCAAGGTGGAGTTGCTACGAATTCCGGCATGGTAAAAGCTTTTGAAGAAGCACTTAATACAAAGATTGTTGTACCTGAAAATCACCAAACTATGGGTGCAATCGGTGCAGCGCTTCTAGCAATGGAAAATCATCAATATACAGAAGCAGAAACAAAATTTAAAGGTTGGGAAGTTGGTAGCATGAACTTCCAATCTGTAACTTGTCAATGTACAGGATGTTCTAACAACTGTGAAGTTATTACAATTTTGGAAGGTGCGGCTCCAATCCATCACGTAGAAAAAATAGGTGACATTAAAGGTAATATTGTTGCTCGTTGGGGTGGAACTTGCGGACGTTGGGATATTGGTTAGTTTTTTAACCTTAAACCGTTGTTGGATTACAGTTGTTCGGAGCAAATAAATGAACGTATTAAAATTAAAAGATTTTGAAATTGGCAATAATAAATTAACAATCCTTGCCGGTCCTTGTGCTGCTGAATCTATGGATATTCTTAGAATAACGGCAGAAGGTTTAAAGAAGGCTTGTGAGAAGTTGAACATTAACTACGTTTTTAAATCTTCTTTTGACAAGGCTAATCGTTCTTCTATAACTTCATATAGAGGTCCGGGACTTGAAAAAGGCTTAGAAATGTTATCTGCAATCAAAAAAGAATTTGATTTACCGATTGTGACGGATATTCATTTACCGGAACAAGCTGCGGTTGTTGCAGAAGTTGCTGATATATTGCAAATTCCGGCATTTCTTTGTCGTCAAACAGATTTACTGGTTGCAGCTGCTAAAACAGGAAAAATTGTAAATATCAAAAAAGGACAATTTTTGGCTCCGCAACAAATGGGAACTCTTGTCAAGAAAGTAGAAGATGCCGGCAACCATCAAATTATGCTGACTGATAGAGGCGCAACTTTTGGATATGGTAATTTGGTTGTGGATTTTAGAGCAGTTCCTATAATGAAAGAATTTGGATATCCTGTTGTATTTGATGCAACTCATAGTGTGCAAATGCCAGGGTCTAACGGTGATTCAACAGGCGGTGACAGAAGATTTGTTCCGACTTTAGCAAACGCAGCTATGGCAGCCGGAGCAGATGTATTGTTTTTTGAAGTTCATCCGGAACCTGATAAAGCATTATGTGACGGACCTAATATGTTGGCACTTTCTGATGCGGAAAAAGTATTCAGCAAGTGTAAAGAAATTTTTGAAGTGGTAAGAAAATAGAATGCTAAAGAAAATTTCCAAACTTATAAAACCGTTAAAAGGAAAAATCACTATTTCTGCAGATAAATCAATCTCACATAGAGCAGTTATGTTTTCTTCAATTGCTCAAGGAGAATGTATTGTTCGTAATTTTTCAAGTGGCGCAGATTGCCATTCTACTCTGAATTTGTTTAAAGGTTTGGGAGTCAGCATAGAATTTCTGGATGATAAGACTTTAAAAATATCTTCTGACGGAGTTTTAAAAGTACCGAATTGTGTTTGTGATTGTGGTAATTCCGGCACAACAATGCGTTTAGTATCAGGAATACTTGCAGGACAAGATTTTAATTCTGTTTTAGTTGGAGATAAAAGCCTTTCGAAGCGTCCAATGAAACGTGTTATAGAACCATTGTCATTAATGGGAGCTAATATTGAATCTATTGATTGGCATGCTCCGTTAAAGATATTTGGTACAAAACTTAAAGGCATTGACTATAATTCAAAGCTCGCAAGTGCTCAAGTAAAGTCTTGTATTTTATTAGCGGGGCTTAATGCAGATGGAATTACAAGTTTTACAGAACCTTATGTTTCTCGTGACCATACAGAACGATTATTTAGCTATTTAGGTGCTGATATTGAAGCAAAAAATACAACTGTAACAGTTAAGCCTTCACAATTAATAGCCAAGGATATTGATGTTGTCGGTGATATATCTTCTGCAGCATTTTTTATCGTAGCCGGTTTAATTGTAAAAGGATCTGATTTCATTATAAAAAATGTCGGTATTAACCCGACTCGCTCAGGTATTTTGGATGTTGTAAAACGAATGGGCGGCGGAGTAGAGATTCTTAATGAACGTGTTGTTTCAGGAGAGCCTTGTGCAGATTTAAGAATACAGTATAATGATAATTTGCAAGGATGCGTAATTGAAGGTTCTGACATACCTCGTTTGATAGATGAATTACCTGTAATAGCGGTTTTAGCTTCTCAAGCAGAAGGTGAAACGTTAGTTAAAAACGCAGAAGATTTGAGAAATAAAGAGTCTGATAGAATAAAATGCTTGGTAAATGAATTATCAAAAATAGGTATTGACATAAAAGAAACGTCGGATGGATTTATTGTAGTTGGCAAAAATACTTTGGCTCAAAAACCGGTAAAATCAGAACTTGAATGCTACCATGACCATCGTTTAGCAATGAGTTTCTTTGTTGCAGGCTTGCTTTGCGAAAACGAAATTGCAATAAATGGATTTGAATGGACAAAAATTTCATTTCCTGAGTTTGAAGAATTGTTTGCAAAATTAAAGTAATATTTAAAAAATGGCGGTTCACATAAATGTGAACCGCCATCTTTCTCTCTCTTCTCCCGAAATTAATATCTTCCAACTTGATTTCTTCCGTGTTCTTTTGCGTAATATAGACCTTTATCTGCCCATTCAATCAAATCTTGCGGAGTTTGAGCATTCTCAGGGAATGTTGCAACTCCTAAACTTATTGTAACGGGTGCCGTATCAACAGGAGTTAAGTGAAATGGCTTTTCTGCTATAGCTTTACAAAGTCTGTTTGCGTGATTCATTGCTTCTTCAGCAGATGTATTCGGCAAAATTATGCTCATTTCTTCTCCACCGTATCTGCAAACATAATCTGTTGTTCTGGAATTGTTCTTAAGAATTTGTGCAACTTGTCTTAATACTGCATCACCGGCTTGGTGACCATATGTGTCATTGAATTTTTTGAAAAAGTCAATATCTGCAATAATTAATGAGAATGGTTGATTGTATCTTCTTGCAATATCCATTTGTTTTCTTAATGTATCTTGGAAATATCTGTGGTTATATAATTCTGTCAAACCGTCAATAGTTGCAAGCTTGTATTGATATTCGAAATCTCTTGCTTTTAATAAATATTTTGCAAGGAATGATAGTGCAAATGACATAATAATTGACATTATTGGAAGTACTACCGGAATCCAAATATTATATAGTTCCATGATGTAGTAAGAAATAAATAGGTATGCGATTCCAAACAGTGTTGTAGATAAAAATGCGAACAAAGTTGAAGTTGAAAGCATTACTATAGCACCAACTAAAGCTATAACTGATAAGGTAATAATAATATCAACAAATATATCTGTTTTCTTAATAAAATTATTATCTAACATATTGTTAAAGAATGTTGCATGAACTTCAACCCCAGGGTAAACATTATCTTGCACAGGAACACTCTTTGTATCGTGCAAACTCATTGCGGTAGTTCCGATGATAATAATTTTGTCCTTGAAATCAAATGGGGTAACACCTTTTGCAAGCTCCCCATTCATTTCCTTTATGATTTTGTACATAGGAATTACTGTGTGTGTTTCTGTTCCACCGTACCAATTAAGAATAGCATCACCATCTTTTGTTAAAGGAATTTGTGTGTCAGCTACTTTTAAATTGCCTTTAGAGTTGATATCAAAATCTTTAACAGATTGCTGTTCTATATAATCAGCTGCAGCTTTAAAAGATACATAAGGATAGAAATTGTTTTTATAGGTTACAATCGGTGCAACAGTTCTTAAAATCCCGTCACCACTTCTTAAGACATTAACCATACCAATGTTTACTTTACCATTTAATAAAGATGACAAAATTGGCCTGCAGTTAGTATAATAATTTTTCTTTTTTAAATCTACCTTTGATTTATTATCAATATTTACAGCTAACCTTGAAGGTAAATCAATTGGCAACCTAACGTCAGTTGTTTCTCTATCAAGATTCATCGCTGTATAGATATTTGAATATTTGTTCATTGAGTCAGCAAGATATTTATCTGCTTCCGGTGCGGTTTTTATTGATTTTATAAACATTAAATCAAAAATAATAGCTTGCGGATTTTCTTTTTCGATATAATTAATCAAATCGCCATACACATTTCTAGGTAACGGCCATTCGCCATATTTATCCCAAAGGCTTTCTAAACTTGCATCATCAATCGCCAAAACAACAATGTCTTTGTTTGGAGTCGGATGTTTGTGAATAACTCTAAGTCTTTGTCTGTAATCAAAAGTTCTATTTTCTGCAACTTTAAAGAACGAAACAAAAACACTTTTCAAAGTTTCATTGTTTTGTAGTAGTACAAAACCAATTAATAAAGTTGCCATTACTAATAATAAGTAGGTTCCATAAATGAACCACTTTGTTTTAATAAGATTTTTCATATCTCCCCTTCTATATTCTTGTATAATTAATTTTTACTTTTTTAGATAAAAATTTGTCACCAACAAGCCCTTTTTCAATAATACTGTTGTTGATTTTTAAAAGTTCCGTTGATTGCAATAAATCTAACGGATGGAGTAAATATTTTAGCAAACATTCTTCATGTAAATTCATAATTTATCCTTATCTTACAATACATTTACCGAGGTAAAGTAATTATATAGTACACCTATATTTTTAACGGCAAATATTGACTTTTCTTTAATAATTATTAAAACGATACTACAAATGGAGTATTTATATATAAAAAGTTAAAAAAAACAAAATATATGCCGATATAAAAATAAAAAGAGGTGAAGTATATGTTTAACGGTTTTTATCCAAGATACGATTTAGAAGCAAGAATTCAACATACAAAGCTCGATAGCTGGGGTAGTATTCCATCTGCTCGAATGAATCGAGTAGAAGAACCTGCAACTAACGATTTTCAAAGTGTTATGTCCGGTTTGGTGGAAAACCTTAATACATCTATGAATGCACCGGATAACTTGTTGAAAGATGCAATGATGGGTTCGGAAAATGTTGATATTCATGACGTTATGGTTGCAATGTCAAAAGCTGAAATTGCAGTTAACGTAGCAACGACAGCAACCGGTAAAGTCATCCAAGCGTATGATAAAATAATGCAAATTCAAATTTAGTCTTCTCATATTTGATTTATATGTGTATAATATTATTAATAGGGCAGGATTATGGATTTTAAAAAGTTATTAGAGAATAAGATTCTTTTAGCCTCAATTGTAGGAGGTGTTGTTCTGCTTTTGGTAGTATTTATAGTCTGCGGTACAATAGCAGCTTCAAATAAATCAAAAAATGAACAAATTGATGTAAGTAAAGAGCCATTAAAAGAGGACGTGGATTTATTAACTACGGATAACTTGGGTAAGGCTTTAGAAATTCAAGCATTACTTGCAAGAAATAATATTGTTGCAGCTCGTGCAGTCGATGGTACAAAATCAGTATTAAAACTAAAAAAAGGTGATTGTACTCCGGGGATGAAAAAATGTACAACAGAACAACGTGACCGTGCTATTATGGTTATTGTTGAAAGTGGTTTGTACGACCAAAATGTAGGTTTGGAAATCTTTGATAAAGGTGATTTTACTTCAACAAAAGAAGATAAGAAGATTAGACTTGTTAGAGCTATGAACGGAGAATTGGCTCGTCTTATCAGAAGAATTGACGGAATAGAAAATGCGTCTGTATTTATTTCTATTCCTGAACAAACAATGTTTACGCAAAACCAAAAACCGGTTACTGCAACTGTTCAATTGCAGGTTGCAGTTGGTCAAACTCTTAATATGGGAACTGTGAAAGCGGTTTCTAACTTATTGTTAGGTAGTGTTTCAGGTTTGAAAGCAGAAAATATTTCAATAACAGATACTAACGGGCATGTTTATAACAGCCTTGTTGATGCTCAGTCTGAAATGCTTGCTCGTTTGCAAGAAAACGATAAATATATGCAAGAAAAGGTTCAAACTCAATTGAATCGTTTAATCGGTCAAGGTAAATATGTTGCAACGGTTAGTACTTTCTTAAAGCAAGCTCCTGTTGAAAAGTTTACAATTGAATATGACCCAAATAAAAAAGCTTCTGTAAATGAACAAACTTTCTCAGAAGGTTTGGGTGATCAAACTCAAGATGTTAATAAAAATACTAACGCAGTTAGTGTATATCTTCCAAATGGTTTACCTGCAGGTAGTTCTGATTCAACACAAAACAGAAGCTATTCAAGAACCGCAAGAGAAACACAATATGGAGTTACTAAAACTCAAACTAATGAATATATGTCACCAGGGACTTTGGAAGAAATTTCAATTGCTGTAACATTGGAAAAAGACGCACTTCCTGTTGAATTAACTCTCGAAGAATTGAAAGAACTGGTTGCTCATGCTGCTAGTCCAAAAGCAACTCCTGATAATGTAACAATAGCTTTTGCAGATTCTCTTGACCCATTTATGGCAGGTGACAAGAATGTTAAAGCTCCAATCAAAGCAGAACATGGCAATCCTTGGTGGTTAGCAATTGCTTTATTGGCATTTGGGCTGTTCTTTGGACAAAAAGCTTTGACGCAAAAGATTAACAACGCAAAAGCTGCTCAACAAGAAGAATTAGAAAAATTGAGAGCAATGAATGAAGCTCAAGAAAAACAAATTAAAGACTTGAGTGTAAATGCAGCAGATATGATTCAAAAGCAATCTCAATTACAACAAGGATTATTGGAACAGCAAAATAAACCGGTTGCAATCCCTACTTCCGGTGCAGAAATCAGAGAAGCATTAAGAGAATTGAAACGTGAATTTGATGGTGTTGATGATTCAGAAGCAGGTGAAAAAATTAGAAGCTGGATTGAACAAGGCTAAAACGATATAACAATAAGTATGGAGTGAACCCTCTCTAAAGGGGGAGAGTAGAATTTTAAGTTGAGCTTTGCAAAACTTAGAAATTCGGTGGGGCTATCCCGTAAGGGGAGTTTACTGTTCTGTCCTAAAAAAGGTTTTGGGGAATAATGACAAGGATAATTATGCAAGAAGTAAAAATAATAGGTGCCGGATTAGCAGGCTCAGAAGCTGCTTTACAGCTTTCAAAAAGAGGAATAAAAGTTAAATTATACGAAATGCGCCCAAATAAAACTACAGGCGCCCATGTAACAGGTGATTGTGCTGAATTTGTATGCTCAAATAGTTTGGGCTCGTCTGATGTTACAAACGCAAGCGGACTCTTAAAAAAAGAGATGCAAATCCTTGGTGGTGAACTTATAAAGATTGCATACGAAAATTCTGTTCCGGCAGGGAATGCTTTAGCTATAGCTAGAGAAGATTTTTCTAACGCTGTTTCGGAAAAAATTAAAAATGACCCGAACATAGAACTTATTAGAGAAGAAATTACAGAAATTCCTGACGGTAATGTAATTATAGCCTCCGGTCCGCTTACGAGCGATAAATTTGCAGAAGCAATAAAAGAATTTACACAAAGCGAACATTTGCACTTTTTTGATGCGATTGCTCCTATTGTAGAAGTGGAGTCTATAAATTTTGATAAAGCGTTTTGGGCATCCAGATATGATAAAGGAGAGGCATCTTATATTAATTGTCCGATGAATAAAGAAGAGTATGAAAACTTCTATAATATATTAATAAATGCGCCACGTATTGAACAACATCAGGTTGATAAGAGCGCAAAGTTCTTTGAATCTTGCTTGCCGGTTGAAGTTTTGGCTTCAAGAGGTGTTGACACTTTGAGATTTGGTCCAATGAAGCCTGTTGGACTTGTTGATAAACGAACCGGTGTGGAAAATTATGCGGTAGTTCAATTGCGTCAGGATAACTCTGCAAAAACGTTATTTAATCTGGTAGGATTTCAAACAAATCTTAAGTGGGGAGCGCAGAAAGAACTCATACATTCTATCCCGGGGCTTGAAGATGCGAACATTGTAAGATATGGTGTTATGCACAGAAATACGTTTATAAATAGCCCTCAAATATTGAATCAGACATTAGAAACAAAGAAACGTCAAGGTTTGTTCTTTGCCGGACAAATTACCGGTACGGAAGGATATACCGAATCTATTGCGACGGGTATGCTTGCAGGAATTAATATGGCAAAAAGAATTCGAGGAGAGGAGTTGGTTAAACTTCCGCTTGAAACAATGCTTGGTGCGTTGACTTTTTATATTACGGATATAGCTCACCTTGAGCATATTTCCTCTCGAGATGGTTCATTGAGATACTTACCACTGCAGCCAACCAATTCTAATTGGGCGATTGTTAGTCCTATTGAGTTACCGAAAAATGAACGGAAAAATAAGAAATTAAAAACAGAAAAGCTTTCTTTAAGAGCAATAGATGTGTTGAATGAGCTTGTGGCGACTGGGCGTTTGTAGAAGACTGAGAATAAAAGTTAATAAATAGCTAGATTCCTTGCGCTAATTGCGTTCAGGATGACGTGGCGTCAAGCCGGTCGTTTTGTGCTCTGTCATTCTGAGAAACTGTGTTTCGAAGAATCCAGCTTTTAATATACTATTATATTATTTTTTTAATCTCAACTGTTACCCACCCGCATCTATAAAGCTCAGCCTAGCTTCGCTAACAGCTGCGACCTCCCTGACAAGGGCGGTAAGCTCCTTTCCTTGTTAATATCAAATTGAATGAGTTTGTAAACTTTTGTTACGAAAAAATCCTTTCATGCGCAATTTCACGTGAGTAAATTACTTTATATATACAAGAGTAAAAACACGAGGCAAAAGGAGCTTTATTATGGGTATGGATATTGATATTTCTAACTTAGAAGGAAATCTTAAACTTTATGCTAGATTAGCAGATGGTCAAGGCAACGGTAACGAGAAGATTGATACAGAAAAAGAACTTTCTATTTTCAAAGGACATGCACAAACAGCTGTTCAAAATGGTGAAGTAACAGATGCTGATTACAAAGCAGTATTCGGTTCTGAAATCAAATCACAAGCACATGTTTCTAATCCGACTCCTACTTTAACTAAAAAGCAAGTTAAAGACAATAACGCAAGAGTTAAATATTCTGTAAAAGAATTGGTTAAAAGTGGTGTTGCTCCAAAAGATTTGATGGCTAAATTAAGAAATGAATATAAAAACACAGAAGAATATCAACAAATGTTAGATGAAGTTAATTATACATTGAAATTAGTAAATGGCACTAATTATGATTCTAAAGAAGGTGTTGAAAACATCCACAAAAAAGTAAAAGCTAAATTGAAAGAAGCTGGCAAATGGGATGATTTCCATAAAGATTTGTTAGATTCTTTAGAAAAACAAGCAAAAACAGCTCAAATCTATAAAGAATTTAAGGCTATTGTTGCAGAATATGAATCAGTAAAAACAACAATGCAAAAGACAGAAGTTGTAAAACAAAATGGCGATAACTTCAAAGCATATGTTGAAATCGTAAAAGATAAATTGAAAAAAGATAAAACTTGGAAAGAATCTTATACAAAAGAAGCTTTTGAACAATTAGAAGATTATGCAAGAAAAGATGCAAAGAAACTTGTTGAATCAAGATTGGCTAATGAAACAGGAGCTACTACTAAGAAAGGTCTTAGAAAAGAATTACGTGGAATGAATAAAGGCGGTGATGCATATCAAAACGATGCAATTCAAGATATCAAGACTGATAGAAAAGTTTTTGCAAGAAAACATAAAGTAGAAAATAAAGCTAATGCTTTATCAAGCATTACTGCAGATGCTTTAAGAACTGAATTAGGCAAAAGAAGTTATCAATATAACTTTGCAAAGAAAGCTTCTGCTCATAAAATTGGTAATGAAATTTTTGAAAAATTAAATAAATCTTATCTTCCTACTGTTATGAAAGAAGATGGAACTTATGATTTGTCAAAACTTTCAGAAGAAATTGCTTCAAGAGTTGGTCAAGATTATAAAGTAAATCAATCAAAATCAGATGAAAAAATGTCTGAATTGAAAAATATTCAAAATCGTTTAGCAAAAATTACCGGTCAAGATTTTACAGATAACGAAACAAAGGTTTTGATTAATATGTTTGGGTTCGATAGAGAACACAAAGACCACACTCCAAAAATTTTAAAAGCAGCAGTTGGCGCTGTTGGAGGTGCAGCAGCAGCATTGTCAGCAAGTTCAAAACTTAATGTTTCTCAAGCAGTTGAACTAACAATAGAAAATTCAACAATTGCTAAAGATATGATTAAACAATTAGAAGCAAGTGGCGTAAAACCTGGTGTAACAGAGCTTGCAGATGGTTCTATCAATATCACAGTTCTTCAAGAATACATGAAAGATAGTAGAATTACAGATATCTTAAAAGGTGCAGGAATTGGAGCTCTAACAAATGCATTATTCGATATAGTTATCGGTGATGGTAAAGATGAAAAATCTTGTATGTCTATCTCTGATTATGATATCAATGACTCAACATATACAAATGCTGAAGAATACAAAGAATATGTAGCAAAAGTGTTCAAAAAGAACCCTGAAAAAGTTGAAGCTCTTCATACATTAGTTGATGCTTACAAAGAAAAGTTTGGTGATCAATGGTACAAACATTTCCAACAAGCATTAAGAGATATGGCTGGTATTGGTTCTAAGCTAAACCCTGAAGAATGCAGAATGATTAAATACAACAAACCAAAAGATGTTGATAACAATAATCATAATGATGGTGTTCACAACGATGGTGACGGCGATGGTGATGATATTGTTCCAGACCGTTGTCCAGTAGAAATGCGTGAAACAACAGCAACTGACACAACATTCACTCACAAAGTTAAATTCGGTGATTCTTGGTCAGAAATCGTTAAAGCTTACTTCCCTAACTACAAAGAATGCTTTGGAACATTAGAAGGTAGCAAAGGTGCAATTAGAGCATTAAAGAAAGCTTTAGCAACAAATGCAGACGGAAAACTTAATAACGCTTTATATCAAAAACTATTAGCCGGTTATATTCCTAAAGAATTGAACATCCCTGCTGAATTAGGCGGATGCAAGAGAAATGACGAAGGCAAAGTTCAATTCAAGAAACCGGTTGGCAGACCAAAAGGATATATGGGTGCAGTTGGTGCTAGAACAAAAACTGATGGTTCAGTAGAAGTTGCTGATTGTACCGGAACAAGAGGCAAAGGTGCTACAACAGAACAAGCATTAGCTGACTTGAACCAAAAAACAGGAAAACATTATACAGAAGCTGATATTACAGAACGCAAATAATATTTAAGCAAATTACCCATGGTTGTTTTTACTCATAATAAAAGTGGCGAATCTTTCAATCCGCCACTTCTCTTTTTATCCGGCTTATTTAATTGTTAGCCTAATATTTTGTCTAATTCGTTAAGAATACCTTCATTGTTATTACCGCAGTTGCAGTTGTGTTTGAATTTTTCAAGAAGTTCGATAATCTTGTCTAATTTAGCTGTGTAGTCAGGAGCATTATTCAATTTATCAAGGATTTGTTTCAAGATATCATTGTTTTGTTTAATATAACTTGTCTTTGCATCAATTGATTTCAACAAGTCTTCAATGCTGTCAAGTTTAGAAGGGTCAATTCCCAATTCCTTGATAAGTTTGCTGTATTTTTCGTAATTAGCAGCATCATGTTCTTTCCACATTTGATCAAGTTTATCGTAATCAATACCTGAACCGCCTTGATTTTGAAGTTTCTTAATTTCTGCCTTCAAGTTTTGAACTTCTTTTAGCAAGTTATCCAAGTAAACTTGAGCTGTTTTTTGGTTAGCAATGATTGTGTTCAATTGAGATTCAATATTACCCAATTTACCCAAGATGTCACCAAATTTAGCGTCAAATTTTTGGAAATAAACATCTACTTTAGAAGCTTGAGAGCCAATTGATTTAAGGATTGCATCAACTGTTGCTTGAAGTTTTTCCAATTGAGCTTCAATATTCTTCAATTCATTAGTTACATCAGCGCTACCATTGTTTACAGATTGGTTAAGTTTGTTAATAGCGTTAAGTAAATCCTTGTTATTGTTGTTAGAAATAAAGATTTGAAGATCATCTATTTTTGCTTGGATAGTTTGAAGTTCTTCTGTTTGTTTTTGTTCTGTTTCAACATAAGTGTGTTCAAAATCTTTGATAGCAGCTACAAGTTCTGAACGTGACATCTTGATTACATCAGAAAGGTTCATATTCAAGATTTTGAACATTTCTTCAAGTTTTTGGTAATCAATGCTAGAAGAACCGTTAGCTTGGATTTCTTTTAATGTTTTCATTAACTCGTTATATTTAGTATCATCTTGAGCGATTTCTAACAACGCATCTGTATTAGCCTTGATACCGGAAATATTTGAATCCATATTATCAAGTTTAGAGTTCATTTGATTAAGAATAGAAGTTTGAACTTTACCGTTCTTAAGAATTTGAGCCAACAACTTGCAAGCATCGTTCTTTTCGTTCTTGTAATCTTTAACGAAATTGTTAAAGCTGTCTGTCAATGTCAAAAGGTTCTTATTGATATTTTCTAACAAGTTAATAATCTTGTCAGCAGCAGCCTTAGCATCAATCTTACCGTCTTTAATTTCGTTGTTGATTTCTTCTAATCTTGTTGTGTTATTCTTAGTTGCTGTTGTATTTTCTTTGATAGCCTTAATAATTTCAGCTGCATTCATTTTTTCTATTTGAGCTTGTGTGTAACCCAATTTAATCATTACATTGATTAATTCTGTTTTAGACATATTCAATGTGTTAACAACTTTTTCGAAGCCAGCATTGCTATCAAGATTTGCTTTTTCGATTTGGCTGCTGATTGTTTCAAGTTTGCTGATAACAAGTTTGTTGCTTGCAATCAAGCTATCATTTTGAGCAATCATTTGTTTTTGTTGTTCGTTTGTAACCTTGCTTGATTCTTTAATATCCTTAGCGATAGATATCAATTCTGCTCTATCTTGTTCAGCCTTTTGTAAAGATGTAAGAACTTGACCAAGAAGTCCTTTGATATCGCCTAACAAGTTTTGGATTTTGTTCCAAGCTTCTTCTGCAGAAATTTGACCTGCTTTAACTTGAGCAATAAGTTCTTTAAGTAATTTGTTTGCATCTGCTTGTGTTTGACCATTTTGAATTAATTGATCAATAATGATTTGTTGGTTTGTATTATTCTCAACCATATATTCAAACATTTTTTGATAGAATTGCTCTTGGTTCAAATTACCATTTTTAACTTCTTGTAGTAATTGTTGCATAAAAGCGTTCATTTGAGTTAATTGGTTGTTAGTAATTTGTTGTTGTTCTTTCATTTCTTGCAATAGAGCTTGTAATTGTGAAATTACAGAAACAATTGCATCCATATCAACTGTTACTGTTTGAGTAATTGTTTCTTTATCACAAGATGTTAAAGAAGCAGTTGCACCCAACATTCCTAATGCCATTAAAGCGGAAAATGCTGCGCTTTTAAGAATACTTGTTTTACCTTGGAATGCGATATTTGATTTATAAGGTGTTACAAATTCTTTTGATTCGCCTTCAGGTTGTTGAGGAATTTCTTCTTCATTCATCATTTTTAATTCTGTTGCTAATTGAGGATCGCTGGCAACATTATTTAAACCTTGAAAATTTAATGCATTCATTGCAGCTTGAGGAGTCGCTGTTTCTGTTGGTTCTGTGACAGGTGCTGTTACATCTGCAGGTTTGTTTGTTGCTTCTTCTCCGAATTTAACTTTTTTTAGTAATAAAAGTTCGTTTGAATTGATGTTCATAAAATTTATGCTCCTTTTTCTACATACATATTTCACACTAATGTACTTGCTTCAAAAAGTGTAAAATTATTTTTTGCTAGCTAGAAAGAAAAATTTTTATTTTTTTTTACAAAACTTAATGAAAACTAAAATTCTGTAAACTTTATTTTACTTGTTGTCAAAGAATTTATTTGCTTATATAATAGTATGGAATAAATGCAGGTAAAGGCTATGAAGAAGATAATAGTTCAAAAATTTGGTGGTACATCTGTTGCTGATACAGATAAGATTAAAAATGTTGCAAAAGCAGTAATTAAAGAGAGAGGTCAGGGACATGACGTTGTGGTTGTAGTTTCGGCTATGGGGCATACGACCGATTATCTTGTAAAAATGGCAAAAGAAATTTCAGACACTCCATCTTCCAGAGAAATGGACATGCTTCTTTCAACCGGCGAAGGGGTATCAATTGCACTTCTTGCAATGGCACTCCAAGCACAAGGCTGTCCTGCTGTAAGTATGAATGCGGTACAGGTCGGAATTATGACAGAAAAAGTGCATTCAAAAGCTAGAATTATAAACATTAAGACAGATAAAATAAAGAGTCATCTTGAAAAAGGTGAAGTTGTTGTTGTAGCAGGATTCCAAGGTGTAACGGAAGACATGGAAATTACAACACTTGGTCGTGGCGGTTCTGATACGTCAGCAGTAGCCTTGGCAGGAGCTTTGGATGCTGAAAGATGCGATATTTATACAGATGTTGAAGGTGTATACACAACTGACCCTAGAGTTGTTCCGCATGCTTCAAGATTAGAAGAAATTTCTTACGAAGAAATGTTGGAGCTCGCAAGAGTCGGTGCAAATGTTTTACATCCAAGAGCTGTAGAAACCGCAAAACAATATAATGTACCATTAAGAGTAAGAAGTACATTTAAACTGGATAATTTAGGAACTTTAATTGTAGGAGTTGATGAAATGGAATTACATAAGCCTGTAACCGGTGTTGCATCGGATTTATCTCAATTGAGAGTTGTAGTATGTGATGTAAAAGACAATCCTGGTACTGCAGCAATTCTGTTTAACGGTTTAGCAAAAGAAAATATTTCTGTAGATATGATTATTCAATCTTATGCGAGAAAAGCATTAAAGACAAATGATATTGCTTTCACCATCGATAAAAGTGACTTAGACAAAACGATGGAGATTATGGAAAAAGTTAAAGAACAATTAGGCTATAGCAATGTCTTTGTTGATGATAAGATTGCTAAAATTTCAATTGTTGGTGCCGGCATGATAGACCGTCCGGGGATAGCTGCTACGATGTTTAAAACTCTTGCAAATTTGGGTATAAATATAAAGATGATATCTACAAGTGAAATCAAAATCAGTTGCTTGGTTGCAGAAGATGAAGCGCAAGAAGCAGTAAAAGCTTTACACAGTGTTTTTCATTTAGATTGTGAAGAAGTTGCAGATGTTAAAGGCGATTTACCTGATGTATAAAAATTGAACAATTTTACACAAAATGTCGTTATATAAATAGAGGTTAAAAATGAAAAAAATATTATCTTTATTAATTTTACTAGCAGGAGTTAGTATGCCTGTTATCGCAGGAGAAAAAGAAGACGCTTTGCAGTTTTTTCATAACTATGTGAATGCTGCAAATACTTACAGCACAACAATTCCATCTATGTATTCTCCAAATGCTAAAATTATAAGACAAGTTATAAAACCGGATGGAACAACACAGGATGTTCAAACAAACACATCTACTTATATTACTCAAATGAAATTAGGGCAAGCAGGAGCAAAAATGCGTCATTATACAAATTCTTACTCTAACGTAACAATTGTTCCTGTTGGTAACGGTAAGTATAAGATATCATCATTAAGACAACCTTCCGGTGAAGTTTACAAATTAAAAACTCATATGATTGTACAAAAACAACCAAACGGAAAATGGCTGATTGTTGAAGAGATGATGCAAACAAAAGTTCAAACATTTTTAAAATATGCTAAGAACTAGTGAAAAAGTGATTAACAAAAAACGGTTTCGTAAATTCTACGAAACCGTTTTTTGTTAATCTAAACTCCCAAAGATGGAGCAATTTGTATAAATGTTCTTATCAAATCGGCATCCCATTGAGTACCTGCGCCATCCTTAAGTATTGAAAAAGCTTTTTCAATATTCATTCCACGTCTATATGGTCTATCACTGATTAGTGCGTGATAAGTATCTGCAATAGCCACAATTTTAGCAGCTAATGGGATGTCACCATTTTTAAGTCCTTCAGGATAACCTTTGCCATCAATTCTTTCATGGTGATATTTTACAATAGGTATCAAATCTCTAAGAGATGGATTAGGCATTAGCACTTTTTCTGCCCCGATTACCGGATGTTGCTTCATGATTACCCACTCTTCATCAGACAAAGGTCCTTCTTTCTTTAATACAGTTTCAGGAATACCAATTTTACCTACATCATGAAGAAGTGCGCCTAATTTTATGCGTTCAACTTCTTCTTCTGGAAGATTAATGGCTCTTGCTAAAGCTTCTGAGAATTTAGAAACAGATGTTGAGTGACCTTTTGTATATGGGTCTTTTGCATCAATAGCACCTGCTAAAGATGTAGCAATTTCAGAAATTCTAGCTCCGGATTTAGCGTGATCTGCATTAAACTTGGATATCAATTCTTCTTCAAAATTGATACCTTGTTGAGCATAACGTTTTTCGATTACTTCAGCAAAAGATTTTAGTGCAACATCATCCCAGAAGTTAAAGTCTGAAGAACTGATGATTGCTGACATGCCGTCTTTATAACCTTTTGCTTGCGAAATATACATTGCCTGTTCTGCAAGAACCAATAATTTTTCTTTGTGGTCTGTGCAATCCGGATAAGTAGAGATACCAACAGATACTTTTACAGGTCCAATCTCGTCAATAAAACAACAGGACAGTGAATATGTTATGAATTCTGCTACGTATTTAGCCTGTTCTACAGAAGTGTTCGGAAGAATTAGTGCAATTTCATCTCCGCCGTATCTAGCAGCAATATCACCTTCTCGCATATTTTGACGAACTTTTTCAGCAACAAGCTTAATTACTTCATCACCTTTAGCATGTCCAAGTTCTCTATTGATTTTAGAAATGTTACAAACGTCCATCATTACAATTGATAACTTTTGTTTGTTTATTTGAGCTCGCTGAATTTCTTTAGAAAGAATTTCATGAAAACCTCTGTGATTGTACAGCAATGTTAAATTGTCTGTGTTAATCACGCCTTCACATTTTTCTTGCAATTCAAAATTATAAGACATTAATGCTGCAAAATTTGCAATAAGGTTATACATTGCAATGTTTTGTCTTGCGTATTTGTCTTCTATTATTAGTACGCCAAGTGATTTTCCGGCTGCTATTAGTGGCATAATAATAACTGCATCATTTTTAAAATATGCAAGTTTAAGAAAACTTACGTCATCTTGGAAAATAGGTTTTTTGCTGTTAAAAGCTTGAATAATCGGATTTGTATCGTCTTTAAGAAAAACTTTTGTTGAGTAAAAGTTGCCCAGCTTATCTTTTAACTTAAGATTGATGCAAGTAGATTGTTCTTTGTAAAAACCAACTGCCATAAAATTTGAATCAATGCTTTGAGAAATCATCATTCTAATTTTTGAGAAAAGTTCATTTGAATTAGTTATTTGCGAAAACTTTATTAACCCATCGACAATTGTGCGATGATTTAGAGTTAGTCCTTTTTCAAAGTTTTTGTTTTGCGGGTTGCTCAAAGAATTTGTGTTCATGTTAAATGTCAATGCATTAACTTTTGACACCAACAACTCCTGCGAGAATGGCGAGGTTACAGGGGCTTTCTCTGAAATATCAGTTATTTTTTCTGCTAAATTCTTTTCTTTCTTCACACTATCACCTTAAAAATATAAATAAGATAAAACCGATGAATAAAAAAAATTGCCTAATTTTAACAAATTCTTTACAAATCAATTATCCCTTTAATAACTATATTAACATTTTTTTTGGCTTTTTCTACCCTAAATTAATGTTTTTTTACAAATGTTAATTATATTTCGGTTTTTTAGATAAATATCAACTTAAAATTCTTCCTTCAACCATTCTACCAAAGGTTTATCATCGCCGAAAAAAATATTAAACTCTTTTTCCATTTTAGGACTGCGCAAAAATTTTCTATCAATGTTATAAGCAGCAGGCTCTGTTCCATCTTCAGCCTTACCTTTTATTGTTAGTGAATTTTTGTCAAAAACATTTGCATAATTCAAATTAAGATTTACGCAGAATGGCATTCTTTTCTTTCCTTTATCATTGTAAGAAATAAGTCCGAATGTTCTGCAAATGATTGCTCTTGCTTTATAAACAGTACACCTGTCATCCACTAAAAATGGACATGGGTACATTTTTGAACGTTCTTTTTCCAATAAATCAGCTATATTTTCATTGATTTTATCTTTTATTTCGTCTGGCAAATCGTTAAAACATAACATTAAATTAATATATTCAAGTTCAGAAATTGGGTATTCGCCTTCTTTGCAACAGTACGCACAACCTTCTTTACATTTTATAAAAGGCTTTTGAGCTTCAAACATCTTAGCAAGCTCTTTATCTAAAAATTCAAGATATGCTCTATAACGTGTTATCATTTTTTGCCTTATTTCTTTTTGCTTTAATTTCTTCGCATCTTTCTAATTTATCATATAATTGTGAATTAATTTCTCCACCAATCAAAATTAAGATTGAAGTATAATATAACCAAACCATTAAAACGGCAAAACCACCAATAGTTCCGTAAACAAAGTTGTATGTATGCAAATTATTAATGTAAACAGAGAAACCCCAAGAACCTAATAACCATGAAATACTGAAAAATAAAGTTCCCGGAAGTGCGCTGCGTCTTCTAATTTTTTCTTTTCCACCTAAATCAGGAAGAATGTAATAATGTAAATAAGCCATTATATATAATGCAACAAAGGCTATTGGCCAACGGATAAGCAACATCATGTTTCCGGAATGTACTGTAAAACCGGTATAAGTAATTAAAAACTTGATAATAACTTTACCAAAAACAATCAAATTTATGCTTAAAAACAATACCAATGCATTAACAAATACCATTACTAATGACAGTAATCTTGTATACAAAAACGAGCGAGTTTCTTCTACTTTGTACGCTCTATTCAGTCCTTTTAATACAATTGCCAATGCGTTTGTAGAAAGAATAACGGTTATACAAAAACCAAAAATTGCAACCAAACCGCCTTTTGTAAAAAACCAAACTTCATTCAAAACAGTTTCTATAAGATTTATTACATCCCCAGGCATAACTTGCTGCAAAAACACAATTAACGGATTCATAAAAGAATGTTTACCAAGCCATCCAAAAAGTGCAGTTAAAAACAACATGAACGGAAATATGCCAATTACAAGCATAAATCCCATTTCGGCAGCCATACCAAAAAAATCATTCTCCACTACAGAATTTATTATATTTCTTAATGTCTTAAATCTTATCTTCACAGTTTAATTTCTCTTAATAACTTATTAATTGCATCTTTAACAGAAGCTTTTATTGTGCAACCGGCAGCAAAAGTGTGTCCGCCACCACCAAAAGAAGAACAAATTGCAGCAACATCAACAGATTTGCTTCTCATTGAAATCTTTGTTAACTTTGTATCGACTTCTTTTGCTACAAATGAAACTTCCGTAGACTCAATTGCTCTAAGGGTTTCTGCTATTCCATCGGTGTAATCATCGCCGGCAGAAAATTTCTCCAAATCTTTTTTATACACAGTTGTATAAGCTATTTTATTATCATTCAAAAAAGTTGCTTTATTTACACAATAATTCTGGAACATTACAAAGTTTTTTGTCTTAGTTTCATAACATTTTTTGTAAATATTATTTGGTATAATACCTGTTTCTACCAAATCTGCCGCTGCTCTAAATGTGTTTGCAGAAGTGTTTTCAAAACGGAAATTACCGGTATCAGTCATAATCGCTGTATATAAGCAAATTGCTGTATCTTTATCTATACTCCAATTGTTTTTTTTAAAATAATTGAACAAAACTTCTCCGCAAGAACTTGCTTCCGGCTCGATAATTTGATAATCTCCAAACTTTGGATTTGTTTTATGGTGATCGATGTTAACAGTACATTTTGCTTTATCAAAAAGAATTTTAGAGTCCATAACTCTATCAATTGCCGCAACATCGAGCGTTATAACTAAATCGTAAACAAGCGATTTGTCAAAATATCTTTCTGCTTGTTCTATATTCGGTAAAAACTTATAGTTATATGGAATGTTCGAAACAACATTCATATCCGCTTTGACTTTAAAGCGCTTGTAAATCATATTATACATTGCACACATAGAGCCCAGTGTATCACCATCAGGGTTCATGTGAGATAATAATAGTATCTTTCTTGAAGATTTTATGATATCATCTAAATTACAAATCATAGATAAATAATAACATAAACAATGAAAAAAGTACTTTATACAGATTTTGAAGGGGTAGATACCGTAATCAGCACAATGATGGATAATCCACAGCTAAAAAAAGCTATTACGCGTACTAATTTGTGCAATTTTTGGGACAAAATTCTGCCACAAAAATTTAAAGGTAAATCAAAACCATATTCAATGCTTCCGGGAGGAGTAATGGTTATTGCGTGTCAAAACCCTATTGTTGCGCAAGAGCTTTCTTTGTATAAAGTTATTCTTCTAAAGAAATTTGAGCCATATATTAAATCATTAAAAATGCGTGTTCAAGATTTTAAGTTTGATCCTAAAAAGTGGATTGTGGAATGATTGTTGAAATATTTGGTGGGAACCGTTTCCGCTTTTCCCACCCTACGACTGATAGTCCGTCATTGCGAGAAAATTATGATTTTGAGCTTGTAGTCTAGTTTAGAACTTCAAAAATTTTCGTGGCAATCCATACTAAAATAATTCATAAACGGCTGGATTCTTCACCCTAATCGGGATCAGAATAACGCTTGTAAGGAACACCTAATGCAAACCTATTTTTATTGCAAATTACCATATATTCCTTAATATAAATTCACAAACTACCCAATTTGGCTATTTTTACAGAATTTAATAATGTTTATGTTATTATATTTTTAATTGGAGAGGATTATTATGATAAATTTTTTATTAAAGTTACTTGGTGACCCTAACGAAAAAAAAGTTAAAAAAATGATGAATATCGTCGACCATATAAATTCGCTTGAGCCGGAATTTGAAAAGCTTACTGACGATGAATTGAAAGCAAAAACACAATATTTTAAAGATATACTAGCAAAGCGTCCGACTTCTGATAATCAAAAAGCGGATAGAATTTTAGAGAAAGAAGCTCTTGATAAAATTTTACCGGAAGCTTTTGCAACAGTGAGAGAAGCCGGCAAAAGAGTTTTGAACATGCGCCACTTTGATGTCCAATTAATTGGTGCATATTTCTTGCACAACGGACATATTGCAGAAATGAGAACCGGTGAAGGTAAAACACTCGTTGCGACTCTTGCAGCTTACTTAAACGCTTTAACCGGGAAAGGCGTTCACGTTGTTACTGTAAATGACTACCTAGCAAAACGTGATAGCGAATGGATGGGTAAAATTTACAAATTCTTAGGTTTAAGCGTTGGTGTAATCCTTTCCAACCAACATGACGCTGATGAGTTTAACCGCAAAAGAGCCGCTTATGCTTGCGATATTACTTATGGAACTAATAACGAATTTGGTTTTGATTATTTAAGAGATAACATGGCTTCTTCTAAAGATATGTTAGTTCAAAGACCATTTAATTATGCGATTATTGACGAAGTTGACAGTATTTTGATTGACGAAGCAAGAACTCCGCTTATTATTAGCGGTCGTGTTGAAAAATCTGCTGACACGTATACTTTAATGGCGCAAGTTGCACCACAATTAAACAAAGATTCAGATTATGAAGTTGATGAAAAGAACAAAAACGTTATTCTTACAGAAGACGGTATAGATAGAGCGCAAGAAATAATTGGATGCAAAGATTTGTTTGATATTAACAATCAGTATGCACATGATTTATTGAACGCATTGAAGGCAAAAGAATTATTTATCAGAGATACAGATTATGTTGTAAAAGATGGCGAAATCATGATAGTTGACGAATTTACCGGTCGTTTAATGCCGGGAAGACGTTGGTCTGATGGTTTACACCAAGCCATTGAAGCAAAAGAAGGTGTTCAAATTCAAGATGAAACACAAACATTAGCAAGTATCACTTTCCAAAATTTATTCAGATTATATCCGAAACTTTCCGGCATGACAGGTACTGCAATGACTGAAGAAGCGGAATTTGGTAAGATTTATAATTTGGAAGTTACTGTTATTCCAACCAACAAGCCTGATATCAGAATTAATTATCCGGATGTTATTTATAAGACAGAAAGAGCAAAATACAACGCTGTCGTTAACGATATTATCGAACAAAACAAGCTTGGACGTCCTGTTCTTGTAGGTACAGTAAGTATCGAAAAATCGGAATACATTTCTGCGTTGTTAAACAAAAAAGGTATTAAACATAACGTATTGAATGCGAAACAACACGAAAGAGAAGCTTATATTATTGCTCAAGCAGGACGTGTTGGCGCAGTTACAATCGCAACAAACATGGCGGGTCGTGGTACAGATATTCTTTTAGGTGGTAATGCAGAATTCTTAGCTAAAGAAGAACTAGAAAAACACGGAATTACGCCTGACAACGAAAAATATGAAGAATTAAAAGACGCAGCTTTAGAATCTGCAAGAAAAATTACATCAGAAGAACATGCAAAAGTTGTTGAACTTGGTGGGCTTCACGTTATCGGTACAGAAAGACACGAATCTCGAAGAATTGATAACCAGCTTCGTGGTCGTGCTGCTCGTCAAGGCGACCCGGGCTCTACAAGATTTTTCTTATCATTAGAAGACAATTTGATGAGAATTTTTGGCGGTGATAAAATTACCGGCTTAATGAATATGCTTAATGTAGAAGAAGATATGGCAATTGAATCTTCTTTGATTTCAAGACAAATTCAATCTGCGCAAAAGAAAGTTGAAACTTATCACTTTGATATCCGTAAGAGTGTTCTTCAATACGATGACGTTATGAACATTCAGAGAGAAAAATTCTATGCACAAAGAAAGAAAGTTCTTGAAGGTAAAGATTTGCGCAGTGATATCGAATATATGATTGATAAGGAAATAGACAGACTTCTCAAAAGTTATATTACTCCTGAAATGAATCCGGAAGAATATATTCAAGAAGATTTAGAAACACTTATTAAAGAATTGCATTCTGTAGTGCCACAATTAACATACATCACAGTAAATGATATTAAGGGATTAAGATTTGCCAGAATTTATGATTCTTTAAAAGAATCCGCTCAAAAAGCTTACAGAGAGCATGAAGAGGAAATTATCGGTTTCTATAACTCTATTTCTGAACAGTATGATCCATCATTTGTAAAACAAGAAGTTTTTGCCGCAGATAATATTATGCGCTCATTGGAAAGAGACATTCTTTTGAGAGTTGTTGATAATCAATGGATTGATCACTTACACAACATCGACATGCTAAAAGATGGTATTGGATTACGTGCTTATGGACAAAAAGATCCACTTATTGAATACAAAAAAGAAGCATATGATTTGTTTAACAAAATGATGTTTGAAATACAAAGCAACACTGTTAAATATTTATTCAGAGCAAAATTCGGAATACAATTCGTATCTGATAATGGTGATATTGAAACTGTCGAAGGATAGGGGTAAAGCGAAAATAGAAAGTGGAAAATTGAATAAGTGAGCTTTGCTTAGTAGTTAAAAATAGTTATGGTGTGTCCCCTCTCCACGGGGGAGGGTAGAATTTGTTAACGAACGTTAGTGAGTTTAGAAATTCGGGTGGG
>URPS01000028.1 GCA_900549855.1 uncultured bacterium
GTAAAAGATGGTAAAAAATTTAATGAAATGAGACTAGAAGATGCTTATGAAAAAGAATATCTTGATTTTGTTCATCAGGAAGAGCTTGAAATTTATAAAACAGGAAAACCAGTTGTTATTGAACGTAAAATTTTCTTTAGAGGAAAAATGTTTTGGGCAAGAGTTCATAAAGCTCCGGTATATGATGAAGATGGAAGTGTTCAGTATCTTTTAGTTATGTATGAAAATATGGAAGCAGAAAAAGAAATCCAGCTTCAAAAAGAATACTTTGTTGAAACTCTTATACATGATTTAAAAATACCTACTCTTGCACAACTGAGAGGGCTAGAACTTATAAAAAATGGTACAATGGGATATATAAATAATGAACAACATGAATTGGTATCTCAAATAGAATCCTCTTGTCGATATATACTTGAATTAATTTCTATGGTATTGAAAACTTACCGTTTTGAAAATGGTCAAAATCATCTTCTTTATGAAAAAATTAATGTAGCTGAATTGGTATTGAATGTTTTTGATGAAATAGAAGAACACGTGGCTGAAAAAAATATTACTTTAGCATTAGATATGAATAATAATAAATCTTTAATAGTTGAAGCTGATAAAGAATATTTAAAAATAGTTTTTACTAATTTGATATCAAACGCAATATTATATACTAATAAATCTGAACAAATAAAAGATAAAAAATCTCAACTTGAATATATCAAAAAGACTTTGTCTAATGTAAAAGCATATAACCCAACAAGTGAGGCTTCTGATGCCGAAGGTTTTGTCAAACTTTCACAAAAAACGATTGACGAGTCTGCAGAATTCTTTGATAAAGCATTAACAAAGAAAATGAATTTTAATGAATGGGCAAAAGATGGAACTGCTGATGCTAAGAGTGTAATCATGAACAAGATTACTGAAGATACAGGCGCTCAATCAAGATATATTTTGGAATCCGCTGATAAAAAGATTAAAAGTGAAACAAGTCTAAAATCATTGTTGAATGATATTTATATTGTTTCAGATTCGTTTAATAACAAAAAAGTCAATGCAGCTTTTGAAGAACAAATTAAATCAGGAAAAACTGTAAAAGAAAATGCATTTATTAAAAGTGTAACTAAGTTTATGAAATCTCGTGCCGGTGCCGGTTTTGCTATTGCATCCGCAATCGGGCTTTCTGTTCAACCTATTAACATGTATTTGACTAAATTAAAGACAGGTACAGATGGTTTCGTTGGTGTAGAAGGTCGTTCAAAAGATGACTCTGCCGGATTTAAAGGAATCAAAGTTGCATCGAGCGCAGCATTTTTTAGCATGATATTGGCAACATTAAATATGTCACCTCTTAAATTCTTAAAAGCTCCTTCTAAATTTATGGATAAGATGGCATTCACCGGTAAAATGCCAACTGTTAACCAATTGAAGGGCATTTATGGTGTAACAATTATTTCAAGAATTTTCTCTGCTCGTGATAAAGATGAACTTAGAGAAGTACTTACTAAAGATACGCTTGGCTATTTAAGCTGGCTTGTGCTCGGTGATATTATTAATAAGCTCGCAGCAGATGGTTTGGATAAAACAGTTATGAACTACAAAAAAGGTATGGAAAAATGTACAAATCCATTTAAGCGTACCTTTAGCGCTGCATTGAAAACCAGAGATGAAATATTAATTGAAACTTTAGCTAAGAATGGTAAATCTACAACTAAGAAAGTTGGCGATAAGACTATTGCTAAAACATTTAAAGAATTAGAAAAAGATATCGAAACTTTGAGCCCTCAACTTCAAAAGGCTACTAAAAAACGTTTAAGAGTCCTGAATGCTGCTCAATTGTCAGGCTACTTGTTCTCAGGTTTGGTATTAGGTTTAGGTATTCCAAACTTAAATATCTATGTTACAAATATGCTTGATAAAAAGAGAAAAGCTGCACAAGCAAAAGAACAAAAAGTTGTTGCTTAAGGATATCGCCCTAATTAGGGAGATTACAGCCGTAGTCGAACTGTGTGAATCGTACGAATGTGTGCTACTGTCCGGTAAAAATAAGTACGCACAATCCCCTTTTGCACATTAATATTTTTACGTTATAATAAACGGGGGAGTTCGGTTTTGGGAAGAATAATTCAACTATCAAAAAATGTTATAAATCAAATCGCAGCAGGAGAAGTTATAGAACGTCCTTATTCTGTTGTAAAAGAGCTTGTTGAGAATTCTGTTGATGCAGGAGCCAAAAGAATTAGTATAGAAATTTCTAACGAGTGTCGCAATATTCGTGTGGCGGATAATGGTTCCGGCATTCATCCTGACGATATTGTGTTAGCTTTTTCAAAACACGCAACCAGCAAAATTAAAACTGGCGAGGATTTGTATGCCGTTAAAACAATGGGCTTTAGAGGTGAAGCTTTAGCCAGTATTATTTCTATTTCCAAACTAACTTGTACAACAAGGACTGCGGATTTTGATTACGGAACAAAAGTTGAGTGTGAAAATTCTGAAGTAAAAAAATCTCAAACCGGTTGTGCAATCGGAACGATTATGGAAATTAGAGATTTGTTTTACAATCTTCCTGCAAGATTAAAATTTTTAAAATCTCAAAAAACAGAATTCGCTTACATTAGTGAACTTATTCAATCGTTAGCGCTTGCACATCCGGAAGTTGCGTTTGAACTGAAAAATAATGGAAAAACAACATTAAAAACAACAGGTCAATGTGATTTGTTACAAGTCACAAAAGAACTATTTTCAGAAGAAGTTGCAAAAAATTTAAGAAAAGTTTATAAGACCGACAAGATTTCTGGTTTAGAAATTTCAGGTTACGTAAGTACTCCGGATTATACAAGAGCGAGCAAAAAAGATTATTACATGTACGTAAATTCTCGTACTGTAAAATGTCCGGTATTCCAAAAAGCAATTGATACAGCGTATAAAAGTCTTATTGGCTCAAGATATCCGTTCATCATTTTGAATATAAACATTCCGCCAGAAGATGTTGATGTGAATGTTCATCCGACAAAAAAGGAAGTTCGATATAAAAATCCTAATCAGATTTTTAATTTTATTTATTCTTCAATTGATATGGCTTTATCCGGAATCGTTGAAAAACCAACTCCGCAAATTGTCGTTCAGCAAAAAATAGAACCCGTAGAAACAAAACAAAATGATGATATTTATGTTGAATCAAATTTTAATATTGGAGAAGTTTTTAATAAACCAATAATCACAAATGATGTAGAAGAAAAAAAATCAGAAATCATTTCGTTTCCTAAACCGACACAAGCTCCAAAGAAACAAGAAACAGATTTTATGCCTAAGCAATCTGTGTTTTTACAGCCTGAACAAGCAAGAATTGTTACGGAAAAACACGTAGAACAAGAAGATGTGATTATCGGACAATACAAAAGAACATATATTTTGATAGAACGTGAAGAAGGCTTGGAAATTGTAGACCAGCATATTGCCGAAGAAAGATATATTTATGAAAAATTAAAAAAATCCAAAAATATTGACTGCCAACTTCTTTTTATATCCGATGTGTTGGAAATTTCTCCAAGCGATAAAGAGATTTTAGAAATAAATAAAGACAAATTAGAAAAATTTGGATATCAAATAGATTTCTTGTCTGAAACGGAAGCTATATTTAGAAAAGTTCCGCAACTGATATCAAAAGTTTCACCAAAAGAAATTCTTGCTGATATTTTGGAACATATTTCAGGCGATATTGATAATATAGAAGAACAAATTTTGATTACAACTTCTTGCAAAGCCGCTGTGAAAGCTAACACATATTTGAATAGTTTTCAGATGCAAGAAATTATTAAAAATTGGAGAACTTGCGAAAAACCTTTCACTTGCCCTCACGGCAGACCAATTTCACATATCGTAGAACATAAAGATATTGCCAAGTTTTTCCAAAGAACAAAGTAATTAGACTTAAAATAATCTGTGTGCAAAATATTTGTAACATTTTCTTAATATAAGTTTCTATTAAGGCAATTTTTAATATAGTTGTGTTTTATTATGAATATAAAGTGTAGTTAAATTTTTATGGAAGAAGGTAACAAATGGATCCAATTAATGGTGTAAATGCGCAAAATTATGCAGTAGCAGCTCCTCAGGGACAAAATAATCAAGTACAAGATACTCAGGATTATTCTTCGATGCCGATGGTTTACGAACCTGAAACAGAAGTGAAGAAAAAAGCTTCTTCCAATATGCTAGGTATGACCGCATTGGGTGTTCTTGCAATTGGTGGTATTGCATATGGTGTATCAAAAGGTAAAAAAGTTAGCGGACTAAAACAAGAAATTGCGCAATTAAGTGCAGAAAAAGAATCTGCTGAAAAGTTGAAAGATGAAGCAACAAAAGCTCTTAATAAAGAAAGAACTTTGAGCAAAAAAGAAAGATTTATACGTTTCTTTAACCCTGAATACGGTATGACAAAGGAAGAAATTGAAGCGAGAAAAGCTGCGTTGGAAGCAAAGGACAAAGCTGCAAAGGAAGCTAAAAAAGCAGAAAAAGCTGAAGGCAAAAAGGTTGATAATAAAGCTGATGATGTAAAAGAAGAAGAAAATAAGTAGCAAAAAGTTATTGGTGCATAAAATGTACCCTACAAAATATGGCAGGTGCAATACGCTAATAACCTTTATGAGTACTTAATTACATTCTTGGAGGTGGTGCGTCATTAGATTTCTTTTTACCACCTTTTATACCGACAAGAATTTTTTCGCCTTCATAAACATTTTCGCCTTTAACTTCCGTAAATGAATCATCACTGGCACCGGTTGTTATATTAATTCTTTCCATTTTTAAACCGTTTTTAACCCAAAGCCCTTGAGATTTGTATTTTGTACCGTCAGTTTTTGGAGTGAATTTTAGAGCAATATTTGGGACTGCAAGTACGTTTTCATTTTTCGCTGTAATTATAGAAACATTCGCAGTCATGCCGGGTTTTAATTTTAAATCGCTATTATCAACCGTTACAATAACTGAATAAGTTACAACGTTAGAAACCGTAGTTGGAGAAATTCTTACTTGTGTAACCTTTCCGTAAAATTCGCTGTTTGGATACCCGTCAAGCGTGTAAGTTACATCTTGCCCTTCTTTAACTTCACCAATATCAGCTTCTGATACGTTCACTTCAATTTGCATTTTTTCTAAATCCTGAGCAATCGTGAACAATTCCGGAGCTTGAAAACTTGCTGCAACCGGCTGCCCAAGGTCAATTTCACGAGAAATTATCATGCCGCTAACAGGAGCAGTGATTTTTGTATAATTAAGATTTACCATAGATTGATTGTACTGCGCTTGTGTTTGAGTAATTTTAGCCCTTGCAGCATTAACTTGCGCTAAATCTGCTTTGTAGTCCGCTTCTGCTTGGTCAAGTTCAGATTTTGGGATAAAACTTTTTGCATAAAGATTTTTGTATCTTCTTAGTGTTTTTGCACTCATTTCATAAGCAGCTTGTTTGTTAGCTAAATCCGCTCTTGCAGAAGCTACGTTTGCAGCATTTTGATCAACAGTTGCCTGAAATGTTCTTGGGTCAATTTCTGCAAGGAGCTGACCTTTTGTGACTTTAGAATTAAAATCCACATAAATAGCACTTATTAAACCTGAAACGGTCGAACCGACAGAAACCGTGTTAACAGGGTTAATCGTGCCGGAAGCTTCTACTACTTGAGTGATTGTTCGGCGCTGAATTTCAGCTGTTTCGTATTCTACGTGATTTTTTTTAGCCGCAGAGAAAGAAATAAATCCGACAAATAAAATGCCTATAAGAATACAAATGTATCTTTTCTTTATTTTCAATTTTTTTAATTTATCTATAATGTTCATACATTATCCTTTTTATTTTTAATCTTTTTTGTAGAAGTTTTTTGCTTCTGAATCTGTTTTTGCTCTTGTGTTTCTTGTTTCTTTAAATCTTTTTGATAATCTTTTACATCTTCTACCGTAAGCGTATTTTCTTGCGGTAGAGCAATTTCTCGTTCTAATGTCGCACGAGCAACATTGTAATTATAAACCGCTTGAACGTAGGAACTTTGAGCATTATTATAATTTACTCTTGCATCTTGCAACTGAATATAATCACCCAAACCAACTGCATAACGTCCGTCTGCAAGTTCAAGATTTTCCAATGTTTGACGAACTTTTGTTTCTAAAAGCGGAATTTGTTTTTCCAACTGAATCATATCAACATAAGCTTTTTGGATATCAAAATACAAATTTTGATTAAGTAAATCTACTTCTGTTTTTGCAAGGTTAAGTTGTGAATTAGCGATATCAATTTCGTGCTTAACTTGTTTCATATTAAATGTCGTATTAAGATTCAGCGAAACGATCATTCCGCTATCTGCGTAATATCTATTGTTTGCATAACTATATCCGACACCGCCTTTTAAGTCAGGTAAATATTGTCGTTTAGTTAAAAGAACATATTGTTTCATTGCTTTTATTGAAGCATTAAGAGCTTTTAAGTCCGGACGGTTTTCTTTTGCAATCTCAACTGATTTTTCAAATGTATATGGATATTTTTGAAAAACATAATTGCGCAAAACATCGCTCTTTTCAGCTTTTACTGTATAAACAGCATCCGCAACGTCATCAGGATTTACCAAGAGTTTTTTATAATTTTCAATATTAGTTAAACTCATCGGAACATAAGGATTTGCAAGATTGAATGTTTCTGTATTTTCTATTCTATATTCCGGAGCGTAAGCCACATACATAGAATTATTCAAACTTACAATTGCATTTTTATAAGTGTTTTCAGCTTTTACAAAAGCAACTTTTGAATCACTTAAATTAACTTCCGCATTGACTAAATCAATTTTTGATTTTATGCCTTCATCAAAATAAGCTAATGTCCTTTGATAGTTACGTTCGTTGATTTGCACATTCAAACGTTCTACTTCCATTAAAGATTTTGCTGCCAAAACTCCATAATATTGAAGTTTTACATTGAATATCGTAGTCAAAACAGATTCATCAAAATCAAATTCTGCAGCAATTTTGTTGAACTTTTCCATTCTTATATTTGCGTCAGTTTTCCCAAAGTTCCATAATAATTGTGACAAAGAAGCATCAAAACTCGGTAATGTGCGTGAATTATAACTGCCATAATTGTGAGTGCGCTCTCCAAACCCTTGCTTATAACCGGCACCCAAGCTAAGACTTGGGAAATAAGCAGATTTTGCTACGCCAACGCTTGATTTTGCAATATCAAGATTAAGAATATATTTTCTTACAACAGGGCTATTATTGAGCCCAATTTTTATACAATCATTGAGGGTAAGAGCAGAATTCTTCTCAATTTGAACAGTTTGTATGGCAAAAACCGGCATTGCTACCGTTATACAAACTATAGAAAGAAATATTTTTAATTTATCACTTTTCATCTGCTCAAATATATAACTAACTTATTATAATATTATAAACGAGAAAATCCGACAAATGTTCATATTTTTATATGAAATAATGTGGATAAAATTAAGTAAACAAGTGCCCTGTAAGGAGAAGGGCACTTGTTCAAGTCTTAAAATATCCACAATTTAAGCTGGCTGCAATAAATCTCCAAGCTCATCTAAACTCACAAATTTAACTATGTTATATTATCCTTGCATAAGTTCATTATAGTTTAGATTATGCTCTCGGGCATAATCTATAAATTTCACTTCCTCATCAGTTAAACGCTTGGTAAATTTTAATATTTTCCCTTTTATTACAGTTTTTCGTCCTGAGCCTTCACGCTTACCACCACGAATACGTGCAACTTCTTTTTTTACATCATTTTCAATTTCTGCAATTTCTTCTGATGTTAATAATTCATTCATAATATCTTTTGTTGTGATAGGTTTCATAATTATTTACTCCTGTTTTTAATATAATTATCTATTCTTTTATGCGCTAATTCTTTGTATCTTTCTGCCGCTTTTTGTGATTTCTTTAGGGTAATTAAACCAACTATAACAATCGAATTTTTCCAGTACATAAAATACAATCGTAGTTTATCTGATTTCATCTCAAATAAACCGTTATTGTCTATAGGTCTTGAGTTGATACCATCTCTACCAAGTTCTTCGAAAAGTCTAACTGTGCGCAATGCTCTTTTCTGGTTTTGTTTATCAAGTTCTCGAAGTTCTTTGGCAGATTCCTGCGTAAATTCAATGTTGTAATTGTTTTTCATACTATAATTATAGCACTTTTGTTTGATTTTGCAACTTTTTCAATGTGCTAAATCTGTATACCCATTATGTATCCGAATTATTTTTGTGAGGGAGGTATTATTTTATGAAATTGCAAGATGCATGCAACAATACTCTATGACTTACAAACACCACCAAAACTTATTGCGCAGTCAAAGACACACCCCAATGCAATTTATTGCGAAGAACAGAATAAAATCCATCGTCATTCAAAAACGCAAGTTTTGCTTTTTTATCAGAAGTTTTAATAGAAATTTGTTTTACACACTCTGTTGTTTCAAAACCATCAATTGCAACTGAGAGCAATTTGTCGGAAGTTTTAACCGTAATGGTTTCGCCTACAGGAACAACAAGCGGACGAACATTGAGAGTATGCGGACAAATCGGAACTATTACCAAAGCTTCAAGCGTCGGAAACAAAACAGGTCCCCCCGCAGAAAGCCCATAAGCTGTAGAACCTGTTGGGGTTGAAATAATTAAACCGTCTGCAATATAGTCACATACGAACTTACCATTTATTTCTAAAAAGAATTTTGATGTACGTGATGGCATACATCCTTTTATAACAAAATCATTTAACGCAAATTTATTATCTGATTCCAACATCAAACGTTCTTCTGTAGAGAATTTGTTCTCTAAAACTTTATCAACAACTTGTCCAATTTCATCAATCCCAGCTTGAGAAAGAAAACCAAGCCTTCCGAGATTAATCCCGAGAACTGGTGAATTTGAATAAAATCTAGCAGCTTTTAGCAAAGTACCGTCACCACCGATTACAAATGTAAAATCACCGTAATTTTGTAAGTTGTCAATATCAAAAAGCTTGAATTCTGTATTTTTAATCTCTAATACAGATTTCAATTTTTTTAAAGCATTTTCCCAGCCGGATATTTGATTATTATATACAACATTAAATTTCATACATCGGATTATACCATATAAATTAGGCTTGTGATATAATATTCGCAAATGAGTTTAAATACGAGGTTATTATGATAGAGATGAAAGTTATGGGTATAGCACTTGATGTGAGAACAAACTCACCGATTGTTGTACTTCACGATTTAGATAATAGAAAAGCTTTGCCAATCTGGATAGGTTCTGCAGAAGCAAGCGCAATCATTAGATGTATTGAAGGACTTGTTGTTGCACGTCCTATGACACATGATTTAGTTGCAAATATTATTGAAAAAACAGGTTACAAACTTGAAAAAATCGAGATTAATGATGTTGAAAAAGATACTTATTATGCAACATTGTTTTTAGAAAAAGATGGCGAAACACTTGAAATTGATGCTCGTCCGTCTGATGCAATTGCGGTTGCAATGAGAGCAGAAGCACCAATTTTTGTGACTGCAAACGTTTTGATGAATGGCTCTGTTTCAACTGATACAGCCAAAGACGAAGAAGAAGCGCAAGAATTCAAAGATTTCATCCAGAATATCAAACCTTCTGATTTTGAAAAATTGATGGAAGGAAAGCATAAAGAAAACGACCAATAGGGGGTACGTAAAGAGCACCCCTCACCCGAATTTCTAAGTTCGCCAATGCTTACTAAGAAATTCTACCCTCTCCCACAGGGGGGGCGAGGGAGAAGAAAATAATAGTAGGTTGGGCTTTCAGCCCAACAAGAATACAGAGGACAGTATGAACATAAACACAAATTATGATAATTTAGAACAAAGTTATTTATTTTCAACAATAGCAAAAAAAGTAAACGAATTTATTTCTAATAATCCTGATAAAAAAGTAATCAGGCTTGGTATTGGCGACGTAACTTTGCCTTTATGCAAAGCTGTAGTAGAAGCTTTACACAAAGCCGTTGATGAAATGGGAGTTCAAGCAAGCTTTAGAGGTTATGGGCCGGAACAAGGTTATGACTTTTTGCGTGAAGCTGTTCAAAAATATTACAAAAATCATAATGTGGAATTAGACTTAGATGAAATTTTTATTTCAGACGGTGCAAAAAGTGATTTGGGAAATATTTTAGACTTATTTGCAAAAGATAATACTGTTTTAGTTCCTGACCCTGTTTATCCTGTTTATGTTGATACAAATGTCATGGCAGGCAGAAAAGTTGTTTATGTTAATGCAAACGGCGAAAATGAATTTTTACCTTTACCGGACAAAAATGTCAAAGCTGATATTATTTATATTTGTTCACCAAACAATCCAACCGGTGCAGTTTATAACAAAGAACAATTGCAAACTTGGGTTGATTACGCAAAATCTATGAATGCAGTTATTCTTTTCGATTCTGCTTATGAATGTTTTATTTCTGACGAAAATTTACCAAGAAGCATATATGAAATAGAAGGTGCTAAAGACTGTGCTATTGAATTCTGTTCTTTGTCTAAAACCGCAGGCTTTACCGGCACAAGATGCGGATACACAATTGTTCCAAAAGCTTTGGGCAAGCTTAATAAAATGTGGCTAAGACGTCAGACAACAAAATTTAACGGCGTTCCTTACATTGTACAAAGAGCTGCAGAAGCAGTTTTCACTCCGGAAGGACAAAAAGAAATTAAAGAAAACATTGGTTATTACAAAGAAAACGCAAAAGTAATTTCTGATACACTTAAAAAATGCAATATTTGGCATGTTGGTGGAAAACATTCTCCGTATATTTGGCTAAAATGCCCTAACAATATGAAATCTTGGGAATTCTTTGATTACTTATTAGAAAATGCTCAAGTAGTTGGTACTCCAGGGGCAGGATTTGGCAGAAACGGCGAAGGTTATTTCCGCTTAACATCTTTTGGCTCAAAAGAAAATACAATCGAAGCTATGCAAAGATTTGAAAAGTTGTTTGCATAAAATGCTACGCATTTATTATCCCCTCTTGGACAGTAGTGCGAGGAGAGGGTATGCATCCTACTACTTTAAAATAACTTCCTATTTTACACTTACAAATATTTTGTAAACTTTTTTGAAAAAAATCCCAGCTTTCTCATTTTATAGTATAATATATTGAGTTATCATACTAATATAAGGGGAACTTATGAAATTAACTGTACTTGGTCCGGGCTGTTGGGGATTGACTTTAGCTTGGTTGATGAATGACAATTTTGAAGAAATTGTTGTTTGGGGTAGAGAATGTGATTTGAACGATGAACTTGTTAATAACAAACATTGCTCAAAACCATTGGAAGTACAGTTGGATAAAAAAGTTGAAATAACTTCTGACCTGAAAAATGCTATAGATGGAGCAGATATTATTCTGTCAGTTGTTGCAACAAGTGGTGTTAGAAGTGTTTGTGAACAATTAAAAGCTGCCGGTATTAAGCCAGAACAACCGCTGGTAAATGCGTCTAAAGGTTTGGAATTAAATACTTTAATGAGAATGTCAGAAGTTATTAAGGATGTATTACCTGAACAAAAAATTGTTATTCTTTCCGGTCCGACTTTGGCAAAAGAAGTTTTGCAAGGTAAACCGACAGCTGCATCTGTTGCTTGTGAAGATATGGAAGTTGCAGAATTTGTACAAAAGGCTTGTAATGTTCCAAACCGTTTCAGATTGTATACAAATTCTGATGTAATTGGTGTCGAGCTTGGTGGTAGCCTTAAAAACGTTATTGCTATTGCATCAGGTTTTGCGCACACAATGGAATTGGGCGACAATTGTATGGGTACACTTCTTACAAGAGGTATGGCAGAAATTGTTAGACTTTCTGTAAAACTTGGTGCAAATCCTTCAACTTTGTATGGTTTATCCGGCATGGGAGATTTGATTGCAACTTGTTCCAGTCCAATGTCCAGAAATTATACAGTTGGTGCGATGTTAGGCAAGGGTAAGAAAATTAATGATATTTTAAACGAATTAGGTTCTGTTGCAGAGGGAGTTAAAACTTCTAAGGCAGTGTGCGATTTAGCAGAAAAAATGGGATTGGAAGTTCCTGTTTCAAGCGCTATTTACGAAGCTGTTTATACTGACATAACTCCGCAACAAGTTCTTTCTAAATTAATGAACAGAAAACTTAAGAAGGAAGAATGTTATGATTAGATATGCTGTTAAGTATTTAAAAAATACATTTGTTCCTCTTAATTGTCCGGATAATGTTAATTTGGATGATGGCGCTCTTATTTTGGTAAGAACTGAGAAGGGCGAAGAAGTTCTTAAGGCATTCCTTGTCAATCAGGAAGTTGCAAAACATTTTGAAAATTCAAAGAAAACTCCTGCTCCATTTGAATTTATACGAGTTTTAACACAAGAAGATATGATGGTGTTGGATGAATTAAAGAAAGAAGAAGTTACATCTTTCTTTAAGTGTAAAGATTTGGTAAAAAAACATCATCTGAATATGAATTTGGTTCAGTGCAGAATTACTTTTGATAAAAGAAAAATATCTTTTTATTATACTGCACCTGAAAGGGTTGATTTCAGAGAACTTTTAAAAGATTTAACTCAAGTCTTTAAAAGAATGAGAATAGATTTAAGGCACATTGGTGTTAGAGATGAATCATCAATTATGGATGGAACGGGAATCTGTGGTAAACCGTTCTGTTGTTCTACTTTTTTAAGAAAATTTGAATCTATTAATGTTAAGTTGGCGAAAGACCAAGGTATGCCGATTGCACCGTCAAAAATTTCAGGTACTTGCGGAAGGTTGTTGTGTTGTTTGACCTATGAGTATTCAAATTATATTGAAGCCGCTAAAGGGATGCCTCCTGTTGGTTCTACGGTAATGACTCCTACCGGATTGGGAAAAGTTTGTTTTATACAATTTCTTAACAATTCTGTTGCAGTTAAATTTGAGGATGGTAAAATAAAAGAGTACAATAAATCTGATATAGAAATGGTCGATGCAGACGTTAATGTCGATATTGAAGTCCCAAGAATTAACAACTACTCCCAAGATGAAAAAGTTGATGCTAAACAGCTTAGACAACTTGAAGATGACAGGAACAGTTCGACCGGAAATGTGTAGAAAGTCGTGTGAATTATGAAAATCCAACCAATTAACCCAAACCAATCTCAACAACAAAATCCAAGCTTTCAAAAACTGATAATAAAGCAAGGAAGCTTTGCTCTTTTAAAACAATCAAAATATTTTCCAGATAAAAGTTATCCGAATTATAGTGGAAATTTGAGATTTTTTTATCAAAAACTAATGAAGCTTAGAAAAGCAGCAGAGAAAAATGAATTATATAACGTGGTTTTGAAGCCTGATAAAGCTTTATTCCCTAATTCTGGGAAAATTGTTGTAGAAAACGCATCAGGAGTTGAACAATTCGGATTTACTAAATCTTTTGACGAGTTGTTGAGGGTGCCTGAGATGGAGCCTAGAAAGACTTTAACAGAAAAGCAGGACCCAAATTTCTTGGATAGATGGTTAAGAAACTGGAGAATCCAAAGACGGAACAATAAATTAGAGCACAAGCAAATTGATATGAGGGCTTTTCTTGATATAGTATATAAAAGAATTGCAGATGCTGTTAATAATGCGGAATATTTGTCAGAATTGAATGAAATTAAGAAGATAAAATAATAGTTAAGTAAGAAGAAGATTGTCTATAATAATAAATCTATAAAGGAGGGCATTTATGCTAGAAAGAATTGAAAAATTACAAGTTATTTCGCTCGGAGTACTTATTGGTTTGGCGCTTGTTGTGTCAACAAAAATGGTGTCTTCAACAATTTCTAACAATGTGATTTCAGTTACGGGCTCAGCATATGAGATTGTAAAATCAGATTCCGGTACATTATCGTTTGATATTGTAGTTAAACGTGCTACAAAGCAGCTGGCTTATAGTGATGTTCAAAATCAAATCAAGACGGTTGAAAAATATTTGCAAGGCAAGAATATAAAAAATATAGAAAAGAAGACCGTTAATGGTTATTATTCATACAAACGTGACCAAAAAACCGGAGCTTATACGGATATTCCGGAAGCTTATAATTTAACACAACCAATTACAATAAGCTCTGATAACGTAGAATTGATTAAAGAAATTTCAAATGATATTACCGGTTTGATTAATCAGGGTGTTGATATAAATGTATATTCTCCATCTTATGCTTATTCCAAGTTGCCGGAACTTAAAGTTAGTTTGCTTGAAAAAGCTTCTAATGATGCAAAAGCAAGAGCAGCTTCAATGTTAAAGGCGACACATAATAGTGTAGGCAAAATTTCTTCCGTAAGAATGGGTGTATATCAAATAACACCGGTCGATTCAACAGATGTTTCTGATATGGGTGTAAACGATTCATCTTCTATTGATAAAAAAGTTACAGCGGTAGCGAATGTATCTTTTAAAATAAAATAGTTTTAATGATGTAAAAGAGGCGGATTTTAAATCCGCCTCTTTTTTAATATAAATTTTTATATAAATAATATTGCAAACTTGTATAAAGAATGTTACAATAAAGTTATCACAAATCAGAAGAGGTAACAACTATGGATATTAGTTCAGTAGGTTATGGAAGTGCGTTGACACCTGAAGTTCAGGCTCAGTACTCTGCAAAATGTTTAAAAATGTCACAGCAATCTCAATTGATTGCAGGTTCTTTGATTCAAGATACTGCGGAAATCTCGGCAGAAGCATTAGCAAAATGCACTGAAGAGATGAATGCAAGTATAGAGAATTTATTATAACAGACTATTCGATACTTATGATAAAGATGACTGTTTTGTGCAGTCATCTTTTTTTTGTGGATATAAATTATTCTTATGGACTAGGTAATTACTCTAATTTAAAAGAGAGTGAGGGCGGTTATAATACTCATGAAAAGGAGGTGTGAAATGAAAATTTTGAAGTATACCGCATATATTCTAACCCTTGTTGGTGCTCTTAATTGGGGCTTGGTAGGAATATTCGGCTTTGATTTGGTTGCATTTGTATTTGGAGAAATGACATTACTGGCAAGGTTTGTGTATGCTCTTGTCGGTATCAGTGCTATTGTTGCCGGCATGTACATGTATCATTGTGATAGAACAGTGTCTGACTCTTGCGAATATGGCAGCTGCCACTTATAGTTAAATTTTAAAAGACGGCATCAAGCCGTCTTTTTTAGTTCAACCATTTATTTAATACTTCTTCGTATATAGCCATCTAGGCTTCTTCCTCATACAAGCGATGTAAATATTTGTAAAAATATACCACATATCTCTAAAGTTTTTTGAAAATATGCCGTTAAACATGATGTACATGTATAGGTGGTAAATTAATGCGCAAATTAAAGGGAATAATTATTAATGGGGAATACCTCGGCAATAAAGTCGCTTATAGTGGGCTTTTCCGAGCTATTTATTGTATTTCGCCTGTGATTATTGCCGAATTTATTAAGCTTGTTAGCGAATACGGTACAAGGTATGCTCCGCTTAGGATTACAGGCTTTGATTTGCCGGAAGACCACCGGATAGTTATAAGATTTGCGAATAAAAAATGCAGAGGATATGCGGATTTAAGTTTTGCGGTAAAAAATTATATGCTTGAACTTATCGATTCTGATGTTCAAGTGATGTCACTTGTTCCGGAAAAGTCTGCAATAGATGAAGTAGAAGAACCGCTAGAAGAACAAGATGTTCAGGAAGATAATACAGAAGAAGTTGAAGAAGTAGTTGTAGAAGAACCTGAAATAGAGGAAGAAACAGCACTAGAAGACGTAGAAGATGACTTGGCAGCGGGTATAATTAAAGATGAAATCTTAGAAGAACCGGAGGTTACAGAAGAGCAAGAGGATATTATAGAAGAACCAATTGAAGAAGAACCGATGGAGCCTGAATCACAAGAGCAGGAAGCTGTTGCGATGGTTGTTCCGATGCCGGCAACCCCACCGGAAGTTGAAGCCGAAGAAGAACCGGTTGCAGAAGAAGTCCAAGAAGATGCTCAAGAAGAAGGAACACAGCCGGATGAAATGAATGCATTGGCTGTAGAAGATAATACTGAAATAACGGAAAACGAAGAAACAGAGCCGGAAGAAAAATTACTTGAAGAAGAAAATAAAGAGGACTCTATGAGTAAAGGAAATCCGGAAGGTGAAGAAGAATTAAGTTCTCCGGAAGCGGATAAGAAAAATTTAGAGCAGGATGCTAATTCGGAAGAGCAAGTTGAATCTTCAGAAGATATACAAGACTTAAATGAAAATAAAAATGAAGAAATTGAAGATACTTTGACTTCTGCTGTAGAATCTGAACGAGCAGAAGTTGCAGAGGAACCGAGCATAGAGGAAACAAACGAAATTGGTGATTCTGTATTGGAGAACCATCAATCAGCGGATGAACAGGATTTCCAATCAGATGATTGCATGAGTTCTGAAAACGAATCAGATTATATGTATAATTCAGATTCTAATAGCTATGAGAATAATGATTATTCGGAAGAAAATCAGTATTTAGCATCTGAAAGTGCGGACGACTTTGCAGGTGACTCCTATAATACAAATAATTATGAAGAAAATTTCTCCAATAATGAGTATCAAGAACCGGATATGCAATCAAATTACGGTGATTGTGACGACAATATCCTAACTGCAGATGTAGATGAGGGTGATAGTGTTTCAATGACTCCTGACGAGGTTGTGGAATCTGATAATGATGAACCGGTTGAAGAAAAAGAAAAGAATTTGAAAATTAAGAGTATTACTTTTGCAGAAACTAATCCGAGTGAAGAAGCAAAACCTATTAAAACAGTGGGTACTGCAAAACTTGACCCAGATACCATTTCAGAAATTCAAGGCATGTTCGCGAAGGAAGCTAAGAAAAGAGAAGCTGCAAAAGAAAAAAATACTTCCAAAGAGGCTCCTATAAAAATGGTGGCACCTAAAAAGAAGGAATATAAGCCGTTTAAAATGTTCCAAAAAGGACGAAGAACAAAGGTTACAATTCTTGATGAAAACAGCTTTTTGGTTGGTGACACTGTATATAAATGGGGGGATGTATTTTATGTTGATGGATAAATTTGAAAAAAATAATACATTCGGTTGATGTTTTATAAAAATATGTAAAGTTTTTAAAATTTGTGTCGATAAGATAATTGACTTAAGAAAAAAAGTCATTAAACCATAGCAAAGAAAGGTTTAAGAAAATGGCAGAAATTGTAAATTTTTTCACGAGAGCATTAACCGCAAATCCGTTGAGTCAAACAGGTGCGATAACTCAGGCAAGAAATAATTCTAATCCGTTTGCGCAAAGTAGTGGAAATCCTTTTGTGTCCAGTAATCCGTTTATGAATTACGGACAAAATAAACCTGTTGCCGGAGGTTATTTTGCAGGATATTACAATAATCAGCCAAATATTGTCGGCAGACGATTATTTATAGAGGTATAGACTCAAAAATATACCCGATTTACCCCAAGAATATTGCCATGCAAATTTTGCATGGCATTTTGATTTTATAGATGATAAAATCTATGTATAGTAATAGTTGGAGTGGGTTATGCGTAAAAAATTTTTAGCGGGTGCAATTTTATCGGCATTATTTATATCAACAAATATGACTTATGCAACGGAATCTAAACCGGTTGTAATATCTCAAACGCAAGAAGAAACTGTTGTTGTTCCGAAGCGAATTGAAACAGAAATTTATAACAGTATTGTTCAAGTGTATGGCGAAAAGAACGCTAAAGAAATTTACGATAGAGTTATGCAAATTGCTAAAACTTCACTAGAAAAACGACCGGAAGAATTAAAAAAAGAAGATATTTCACGTGCTGATGATTGGTACAAGGATGAAGTTATTTATATGTTTTACGTTGACCAGTTTGGTGTTGTGACTCCCGAAAAACCCAACACGTTTAAAGATACATCTGAAATGTTTGATTATTTAAAAGATTTAGGCGTAACGACATTATATATGCTTCCGTTTGCGGATTCTCCAATGTCAGATGCCGGTTTTGATGTAAAAAATCCAAGAAATATTCGTGCGGATTTGGGTGGAAATACTCAGTTTGCGACGTTTGTTAAAAAAGCAAAAGAAAACGGATTCAAGATAAAATCAGACTTGGTTCTCAATCATGTTTCTGATGAGCACGAATGGTTTCAAGCTTTCTTGAGAGGAGATATTTCTAAAAAAGATTATTTTGTCGTAAAGGAAGAAATGCCTGAGTATACAAAATATGTGGATGAAAAAGTAGGTACGATAATTGAATATAAAGAAAAGAATGGTAAAGTTTCAAAGCGTAGGTTAATTTTCCCTGAAATAACCGAAAATCATTATAGAAAAGTAACTCTAAACGGTCAAGATTATTATTTTTATCATACATTTTATCCGTTTCAGTTAGATGTAAATTGGGAAAATCCGGAAGTTCTGTATTATTGGCTTGATACGATTAATTATTGGACAAATATCGGGATTGATATTTTTAGAATGGACGCAATTCCTTATTTATCGAAAGAAGACGGAACTACTGCTGAAAATCTTCCTAAAACACATGCGATTGTTAAATTGTTGAGTAATTATATCCAAATGACTGCGCCAAGAACGGTCATTCAAGCAGAAGCATGCCAGTATCCGAACGACATATTGCCATATTTTGGAAAAGAAAGAAAGTTTAAAACTACAATAGATAATCAGGAAAAAGTAATCAAGAGGACTGATGAATTCCAGATAGCTTATCATTTCCCTTACATGCCTGCAATTTGGGCATCTTTGGTTACTGGAGATAAACAGTATTTTGTAAATGCATATAAATCAACTCCGCAAATTCCTTCAACAGCAGCTTGGGGTGTATTTTTGAGAGTGCATGACGAATTAACGCTTGAAATGATTGACTCTCAAACCAGAGAAATTATTTACAATGCTTTGGCACCAAAGGGTGCGGAATTTAGGCAAGGACTTGGCGTAAGCGGAAGATTGGCGAACTTTTTGGATAATAATCCGGATAGAATAGAAATGGCTTTTTCTATATTAATGTCTATGCCGGGGATTCCAATTGTTTATTATGGCGATGAAGTTGGTGTAAGGAATAATTTTGAGAACGCAAAAAAAAGTGAGTCCGAAAGAATTGCAAAACAGAAAAAGGGAAAATTTAAACTTCTAAGCTATTTTGATAGTCGTGATATCCACCGTGGCGCTGTTCCTGCAAAGTTATTTTATGGTGCTTCTAAAGATTATTATGAGTTTAATAGTAAAGTTTATAAAAAAGTTAAGAATTTGATTGAACTAAGGAAAAGTTTACCTTGCATGTCACGTGGCGATTTTACTTTGGTAAAAACAGCTTCTCCTGCAAATTTTGCTTATATAAGAAGCTTTAAAGATGAAAAAGTTTTGGTTATTAATAATTTATCAAACGAAAAATTGATTGCGGAAATTACTATACCAATGGAAGTTGTTTTGAAATCAGAAGGCAAAAAAATTGATAACTTCAAAAACCTTGTTAATGGTGATGATGTCAAAGTTAATGTATCACTAAAAAATAGAACTATGCACTTAAGAATCGCTCCATACGGCGTAGTTTGGTTGAAATTGTAGAAAATAAATAATCCTAAAGAACTATATCAAAAGTATACAAAAACGTATAAAATAATAATAGAGATATTAAAGAAAGTGTGTGTGAGAAAATGATTCAACCTGTAAGTGCCTTGACCCCTAAGGCATCATTTAGGGGTTCTAAAAACAGTTCTGCAAATCCTGTTAATCGAAGAACAGAAAAGCGTTTAGCAATTCTTAATGCCGGTGGAATTTCTGCTGTAGCCGGAGCCTTAACAACTGTAATTGCCCGAAGCTATACTGCTTCTTGGAAACACGCAAGTTTTTGGGGCGTAGGTGCCGGTCTTGTAACAATGATGTTTATTTGTCCAAGGTTGTTATACAAATCCGGCATTAATTCTTACAAAAAAGAAAGAGAACTTGATGTTTTCACAAAAGAGAATGAAGTTCAGAAAAAATTACTTTCGGATGTGAATGCTGCAATTGATAATCATGATGAAAGTTTGCATGACAAAATTGACGATTATTCAAAAACAAAAACCGTAAAAGAAAAGAAATTGTTAGGCTAATTATTCATCCATTGGAGATTTTTTAGTAGCTCCAAAGCCTTCTTTTAAGACTGTATAAATTCCATATCCGGCAGTTCCCCAAGCACCAACTTTTGCGAGTGTACCTTTTGCTGCAAGTGCTATTGAAGCGCAAGCTGCGGGGATTATGTTGTCCCCAAGAGAATTCAATGCTCCGCTAACAAAACCGCTTACCGTACCAAATATAGATATCAAAGGGTTATTCATTCTAAAATCGGCAACTTTTTTTTGCATAGCTCCGGATACTGCACTTTCAGAAGATAAAGTTCTGGTATCAGCTATAACTTTTTCAAAATGATCGGCATTTACTTTTTGCATATTTCTTTTAGAGTTCTTGCTGCCAAGAGAATATGCATCATATAGTACCGCACTCATGCCGGCTATACCAACTGTTTTACAAACTATGTTTGCCATCATTCCCATTATTGTAAAGGTCCTTTATTTTGTTCGTCATCTTGCGGAGTTTCTTTAACCGCAGGGTTTGGAATATTTTTTACTTCTGTTCCTGCTGACATTTTCAATAATATATCAGCTGCTTGAAGAACATCTTCCTTATCCGCACTTGGATTTTGTTGAATATTGTGGAGTAATTGGACGGTGTAATCGTTTCCGCTTGCAAGTTGAGAAGCGAACGCACTTAAGGCTGCAACTCTAATCAGCTTAGACGGGTCTTGAAGCATTTTGTTTAATAAAGCATTCAATGCTGCATCATTGTAACGGTCTTTGTCTTCATCCAATCTCGTTAAAATTTCTTTAGATGCCATTAAACGAATTTCATCGTTAGGATTGTTCAAATAATTTTCTAATGATTTAATGTATTCATCCGTAAGAGCAACAACTCTTTTTTGCTTGCTGTTCTTTTTTTCTGCTTCTTTTGCAGCGGCTCTTGCGTCTAAATCATCAATAACTGCTTGAGATTTTGATAAATCTTGCGGTTCTTCTATATTTGGTTCATATTGTTTTACTGGTTTTTTTTCTGCAGAATTTTCAGTTTGAATAGGATTTTCTGCTAAATTCTGCGGATTGATTTCTTTTGCCGGTTTATTATTATCATTGTTATTTTGTCCTTGCAAAGCTTTATTTTGAAGTTCATTTTGCTTTTGCAATTCTGCTAATATTTTTTCAGCATTTTCTTGTGTGTTTGGATTTGTATTTTGATAGTTATAATTGTTCAAATAATATTGTGGTGGATATGTGCCAATTTGTTGCGGAATTTGTCCTTGCTCTCTATTTGGATTAGTAACATAGCCTGTGTTATATGCAGCATTATAGCGAGGGTCAATCCCTTGAGGAGAGTCTAAATAACATTGTCCGTATTGATTTGGAATAGGATTTTGTTGTAAATTTGAAACATCATTTCGTGCCGGAATAGGATACTGATTAATACCTTCTTGCCTGTTTTGATAAGGATTTGCAGCGGAACATCTGCCTCCATCAGCATATACAGCAGGATTTGCAATCTGAATTGTAACACCTGAATAATTTGGATTTATCATTGGATTTGTCATAACCGGATTACCTTTTATTACACACCTATATTAATATAAAGTCTATAATAAAAGAAAAATTGCGTAATTTCACATTTTTTGTTACGATATGTGAAGAGGTTGTGTAAATGGGAATTAAGGTTTTAGACTGTACTCTTAGAGATGGTGCGTATGTTCTTGATTCAATGTTTGGAGAAGAATGTATTAGCGGTATAATTTCTAGCCTGTCATCTTGCGGAATCGACATTATTGAGTGCGGATGGCTTAAAGATTTTGAAAAAAAAGAAGGCAGTGTTTTTTATAACCAACCTCAAGATTTAATTTATCAAGGCAAAAATCTAGCATTGATGTTTGATTACGGAAGATACGATGTTAACAAACTAAAGCAAAAAAGTAACGTTGATATAATAAGAATTGCATTTTATAAAGAAGATTTGGATAGAATTTCTTTTGTGGCAGAGGAAGTTAAGAATAAAGGATATAAGGTTTTCTTACAGGCATCAAATACGATTGCTTATTCTGAAAAAGAAATAAAAACATTATGCAAGCGTGCAAATTTCTTGGGTGTAGATTCTGTGTATATAGTAGATTCTTTTGGCTCAATGTATCCTGAGAATTTGGATAAAATTATCGCTGTTTATGATGAAATTGTGGATAAGAATATTGAAATTGGTTTTCATTCTCACAATAATATGCAGCTATCCTTGGCGCTTTCTATGCAATTTATAAAATGTTTGTCTGACAGAAATATTCTTGTAGATTCTTCTTTGTGCGGAATAGGACGTGGAGCGGGAAATACACAGACGGAGCTTCTGGTTGAATATTTGAATAAAAATGGTTCAAACTATCAAACAGAATTTGTTTGGGATTGTATAAAAAAACACATTGCACCTTTGCATAAAGAGTATCGCTGGGGCTATACTCCGCAAATGGGGCTTAAGGGCATAAAAGGCTTGCATCCGAATACGCAGAGTGAGTGGTAGAATTCTAAGAAGTTAATTTTTAAATAATAATTATGGCGTAACCCTCCCCCGTGGAGAGGGAACGCACCAAGCTTGTAGTATAAATTACAAATTTGAAAGTGAAGTATAAAAATCTCCCTATAAAGTGAGGTAATGCTCCATAGTTGCTTTTTAACTACCAAATTTCTCATTTTCAAAACTACATCATATGAACGATGGCGCACATGCCGGCATGCTGTAAAGTATTAAAGGGAGGAAGTAATTTAATAAAAACTTCTTTTCGAAAGACTATGGGTAGAGGATTTTGAATTCTCAAAAAATGATGTTAAAGAGGTAAGTAAGTTGAAGAAATTCAAGTTTCGATTGCAAGTCGTGCTTGACATGCGAGAAAAAGAGCTTGAAGACCGCCGTAGAGAGATGGCAAGAGTCGCAGAAGCTTTGAATCAACAGCAGGAAAAACTTCAAAATATCTTTAAACATCAAGAACAAAACAATCAGGCGCAAGAGGCTCTTGCAATGGCAGAAAATCTTGATATTTTTCAGTTGGAAGAGCACAGGACATTTGGTATAAAACTGATTACGGATGCAAAAAATCAAGAAAGAATTATTGATAATACAAAAAGAATTCTTGAACATAAGCAGAAGGAAGTAAAAGAAGCGCACCAAAAAGTTGAAGTTCTAAAACGATTGAAAGAAAAACAGGAAAAAGAGTATTATCAAGAATTCCTTCATAACGAGATGAAAGAGATTGATGATATGACATCCGCAAGATTTAAGGTTAGCTAGAAAATGACACAAGCATTACTTGGACATTTGAATAATATGTTGAGTCAACAAAATTTGACAGATAATCTGTCAGGTTTAAAGAGCTCTATCCAAACAACAACCTCAAATAATCAGGGTACAAATTTTCAGCAGCTTTTTGACAAGCAAAATGCGAAGGTACAAGATAATCAAATCAACAAACAAGGAACACTAGGTTCTATGAAAGAAAATATTACAAGCAATATTTCAAATGTTGTTAAGAACGCAGGAGAAAAAATTACTCAAGCAGCTTCTGTTGATAACGTTTATCAAGATATACAAGACTTGATGGCTATGCTTAATCCGGAAAATTCGGATGACAATGCTGAAACAGATGTTGAGTCTGAAGATGCTGATTCGAATGAGATTCTTTCTACAATCCAAAATATAATTCAACCGCAGCAAGCTCTTTTGCAAAACAATGATAACACTGATGAGGTTGAAGTTAATCTTGATGATGAATTGAGCGTTACCTTTAACGGTAAAGATTTAGATTCTTTTTTGAGTGATTTTGGTATTAATAATGCTGCAGAGGAAGAAGTTGCAATTGTAAAACCGGCGGTACAATCAGATGATGTTGATGGTAAATCCTTAGAAGAATTGGTTGATGAGGATACGCTTAAAGAATTGAACATTGAATCAATTGAGGTAGAAACATCTAATGACGACGCTTCTTCTGATGATTTTATGCAAAATCAAACTCCGGAAGAACATGGAATAAAGGCAATGTTAAATACTCAATCTGATTTTGCGGAAATAAAAGCGGAAACACAAGCTTCTGCGCAAACGACACAAAAAACGAGCCAAGTTTCTCAGACAACATCTGATAAAATAATTGAACAGATTTCTAAGCAGATGGAAAATCTACAAAATGGTTCAAGAGTGAGTTTGATAATGAATCCGGAACGTCTGGGTAAAGTTTCTATTCAACTAATTAATACGGAAGAAGGTTTATCAGCACAATTTACGGTAGCAACTCAAGATGCTAAGAATCTTATTATGAAAGGACTTGATGGACTAAAAGAAACGCTTTTGGCTCACGGAGTGAATGTCGATAATGTGACGGTTAAATTAAATGAAGCTCAAGATAGCGAATATAATTCAGATTGGACAGAACAAGAAGGCTCAAGGGGCGGAAATAAAGAACAAAATCAAAGCAGGCAGAATAAAGAACAAGAAGATTTTGAACAAATGATGTCCTTCGAAAAAGATAGTATAGAAAATGGTAATGTATAAATAACAGACTGGAGAGAGTTATGAGCACTGTATCAAATGCAATAACAGCAATGCAAAATCAAACAGCATATAATCAATCAAATTCTGAACGAACTACAGGTATGAAAAATGATAGTAACATGTTTTTGAACTTAATGCTGGCGCAGCTAAAAAGCCAAGATCCGACACAACCTACTGATAATACTGAATGGTTATCACAATTGGCTCAATATTCTTCTTTAGAGCAAATGACTCAGATGAATTCAGGTTTAGAAAACTGTGCTAAATATATTTCTGCTCTTTATAATGACATGAGTTATAATTCAGAAATTACTCAAACGCTTTCAATGATTGGTAAAGATGTTACACTTCAAATTCCTGATGAAAATGACAGTTCTAAGACAACTGAAGTGTCAGGAACGGTAACAGAAGCTAGTTTTAAAGATGGTTCAGGTAAGATTAAGATTGACGGTAAATATTATTCAATCGCTTACGTAACATCAATCAGAGAACCAAACTAGAGGCTAAGAGGCTTAGGTTTAAGTTAACTTTTTTAATCCCAGACAACAACAGGAGGACGACATAAATGTCACAAGCATTGCACACAGCAAGTACCGGTATAAATGCCGGACAATCACAAATCAACGTTATTGCAAATAACGTTGCGAATATTAATACAACAGCATTTAAGTCTGCTAATATGACATTTGAAACATTATATTCAAGAAATTTGTCATATGGTAGTGCTGCAACAAAAGATGGTGGCGGTACAAACCCTAAACAAATTGGTCTTGGTGTTAAAATCGGCGGTATAACAAGAGATTTTACATCAGGTGATTTTGTTAGTACAGGAAGAGATATGGACTTAATGATTTCCGGAAATGGTTTCTTTGTAGTGCAAGATTCATCAGGTAAGTTGTTCTATACTCGTGACGGTGTGTTTAGTTGTGATTCCGAAGGTAATATTGTTAACCAATCAGGCATGAAAGTTGTAGCTGCTAAATCAGCTTATACAAATGCAAGCTCCGGTGAAACGGTTCAAATTCCTAAAAATTTGAGCGCAACTGTAAAGGGTGATCCGAATATTGGCAATAAAAAAACCAGTGAATTAAATAATGCTAATATAAAAGCCGGTAATATATCTGCAACTATAACCGGAACGGATGTACATGGTGCTCCGATTACCAAAAATGTAACGCTGAATATTGCAGAAGGCGATCCTACTGTTAATGAAATAATTGGTGCATTCAATCAACAAATTCAAGCAGCAGGTGTTACCGGTGGTGTTCAATTTACAGCTGCGGATGGTAAAATTTCATATACAGGTAATATTAAATTTAATGAAGAAGGTACAACCAGTAATTTCCTTGGTGAAACAGGCTTAAGTAGTACAAAAAAATCTTCTGATACAATTAATCAGGTTGTTTCTTTGCAAGAAATGGTGAACTATAATACTTCAATCACATTGAAATCTACAACAGTTGATGAAAATGGTATTATTGCTGCAACTTATAGTGATGGTTCAATCCTGACTCAATATCTTGATGGAACTTCTACTGTTCAGTGGAAATACACAACTCCGCAAGGTGTTACAATCCGTGGTGATGATGTTTCTGCAACCGGTGCAACTATAGAAAATTCAAATTTTGTAATCGAATTGGCAACTATGGTTAATGAAGAAGGTCTTGTTTCTCTAAATAATAACCTTTGGGAATGGGGTGCTGATGTTGGTGATGTATTCTATGGCATGGCTGGTGAAGTTTCCTTTGGTTCAATAGAATCAGGCGGTTATGAAGGTTCTAATGTTGATATTGCAGCTGAACTTTCGAATATGATTATGGCACAACGTATGATTCAGATGAATTCCAGAGTGTTCTCAACGGCAAGTAGTGTAATGGAAACATTAGCATACTTAGGACAATAGGGAGTTAGTTGAAAGGTTGAATGGTGGATAAGTTGAAGAGTCAGTATAAAAAATGATGCTATTTATAAAAAACTATTCCACTATTCAACTTTTCAACCATTCAACCTTTCCAAAAAGGCATGCCTTTTATGAAATATTTTTTATAAAAACGTGTCAAATTGTTAACAAAACATATCGTTCTTTACAAAACTTAATATATTAGACTTGGTCGAAATCCATGTAAATCATGGGTTTCGGCATGTTTGATAAAACCAGAAAAGTTGTTACAAATACACTCTTGTACACGGCATGATTTCTGGTATATAATACAATAGAGGGTTGGGGAAATGTTAAGACCATCACAAAACGAGAAAAACGCCCTGAGTGATTCATCGGGATGTTTGCAAAAAGGTAATGCTGAGTTTATTCCTTCTGCGAAATGGGGCGAAGATGTTGATATAGACGTTTCTCAGGTAGAAAAGAATCTTCAAGAAATAAAACAAGATATAGCACATTCAAAAGTTAAAATAGTAGCAGTAACAAAATATTTTGGGCTAAAATCAATAATCGCAGGCTATCAGGCTGGGATAAGAAATTTTGGGGAATCAAGAGCCATTGAGGCAATTGAAAAAATAGAACAGTTGCCTGATGAAATCAGAAAGAATTCAACTTTTCATTTTATCGGACATCTGCAAACAAATAAGGTTGAGAAAGTTGTTAAAAGTTTTGATGTTATTGAATCAGTCGATTCTTTAAAAGTAGCAAAAGCAATTTCCAAGTCAGCCTGTTCGTTAAATAAGAGAGAGAAAGTTTTATTACAAGTTAATAATGCAGGGGAAGAGCAAAAAAGCGGTTTTAGCAAGGATACTTTGAGAACTGAGTTGAGGGAGATTTTATCTCTAAGCGGAATAGAAGTTCTGGGGCTTATGAATATGGCACCACTTGGAGTGGATGAAAAGGCTATAGAAGGACTGTTCAAAGATATAAGAGAGTTTAGAGATGAATTAGAGAGAGAGTTTAACGTTACACTTCCGGAACTGTCAATGGGAATGAGTAACGATTACAAAATTGCACTTCGTGAGGGGGCAACAATCATTAGAATAGGCAGAAAGTTATTTAAGTAAGTTATAAATTGGAGGAGAAATGGCATTATCAGAAGGATTAAAAGGATTTGTAAACTTTTTTACTAAAAGTTTTAATGAAGGAAATGAAGACGACGCATTCATGGATTTAGTAGATCGTGATGGCGATTATGATACTGATGGTACTCTTGCTTTAGATACTATGTATGGTACAAGAGTTAATAACAAACCGGAACGTTCATTTGAAAGAGAATCAAAAGTTGTTTCTCATCCAAATTCATACAAATCTGGCGAAGTTACAGTTATTGAACCTCGCTCATTCTCTGAATCAGCTCAGATTGTTAAAAAGTTAATCGACAAAAAGACTGTTATCTTACATCTTGATTTGTTAGATAAAGAACAATCTCAAAGAACTATTGACTTTGTTTGTGGTGCTGCTCATGCTCTTAATGGTACAGCTCAAAAAATTAGCGATATGGTATTCATTTTCACTCCAAGCAATGTTTCATTGTCTGTTGAAAATGGTGCTTTGCAAAGCAAATTTTCAGAAGCTTTGTGGAACAAACCACTTTAGGAAGTCGTTAAAGCTTCCAAATGTGAAGTATGAAAAGTTTTAAATAATATATTGATTTGTGATAGTTGGATTTTCAGGGTACTTTTAGTACCCTTTTTATTTTGTATTATGTTTATACTTTATATTAGAGTACAAAAAACTCTAAAACTAAAAAAACTAAATAATTCCTACTAAATCGTATTCTGTAGCATCAACTATTTTAACCATCTCAATATCCCCTGGGACAACGTGCTTGTCTGTTTGAATATTAACAACACCATCAATTTCAGGAGCATCATATTGAGAACGTGCTATAACTTCTCCGTCATCGGCATAACACTCAATAATGCAAGGAATTGTTTTACCAATAAAACTCTTATTTCTTTCAAGCGAAATTGATTGCTGAATTTCCATAAGCTTTTTATATCTTTGTTTTGCAACTCTTGCAGGAACACGATTTTTCATATTATAAGATGGAGTTCCTTTTTCTCTTGAATAAGTAAATACACCC
>URPS01000029.1 GCA_900549855.1 uncultured bacterium
AATACAACAAAAATGACTGCTGAAAATTATAAGGCAGAACGTGCAAAAAGAGCTGTTCAGATTAAGCAACAACTGAATAACATGCATGAAGGTGATTATATCATTTGGAAAGCCCAATTCGCTGCAAATGTCATTGGAAAAAACGGAATCTCAGAATATGAAGCCAGTCACATAGGAATAATTGAATCTATAGATAAAAAAACTGGGAAAATAACTGTAATAGAAGGAAATGCAAATATCAGTATTGTGCCACCAAATGGCGATAGAACAGTAGTAAAGACTAAAACTGAAGGCATAATCGGCAATCAAGAGGTTGGTGAATTTAAAGAAATTAACAGGCGTGATGGATTAATTAGAAAAATCTATACAATAGACGAGTTGGCAAAATTTGGTTATAGTGGTTTTATAGACAATTCTGCGATTATAAAATAGCTTATGCAGCTTCAGTAGAGACGTATTTTGCAGATTTAGCAACAACACCATAACAAACCATTGTAAGTCTGTTGTTTAAAGCTAACATAGTTCTAAAATTATTGGCAGAACAATTCATTGCATTCATCATATCATCAGCTGAAACATGGGATTTTAAAGCTCCTTCATCGTGGTTATCAACTTTTTCTTGTGCATATTTTTCAACTAATAATTTGTCAATAAAATCTCTTGCTCCAATTGCCATAATAAATACTCCTATATAATCTTTTGTACTCTCTCTTTTTTATTTAAGACAAAGTTTACTAAACCTATTAAAGTCCTTACTTTTAGGTTCTTCTGCTCTCTTTGTCTTAGATATCTCTTATGTATATATAAAGTATTTAACTTTAAAAAAATTGACTTTTATAGTTGTTTTTATGAAGTTTTGTTAAGGTGAGTTTTGTTTTTCACGCAAACCTCTCTTATTAGGGAGGTCGCAGCTGTTGGAGAAGCTATGCTGAGCCTTACAGATGCGGGTAGGTTGCAGACACAAATATAAAATTAATACCTACCCACATTCGTAGTTCACTAACGTTCACACGACTGTGACCTCCCTAACAAGGGAGGTTAAATTTAATAACCGGAGTTATCACCAATAGTATCAACGGCTTCGACTTTGATGTCAGTAATAAGTTCAGAGTATGATATTACAACAATAGTCGGAATGTGACGTTCAAGAAGTTGATATAAAGGTAATCTAATTCTTGGAGAACACAATATTACAGGTTGTTGACCGATTGATTGGTGAGCTCTCATAAGTGTCATAGCAGTTGATTCAATCAAATCCTGAACTTGCATTGGGTTAAGCAAGAACATTGTTCCTAATTCGGTTCTTTGACAGCTATCATCAAGCGTTTTTTCCCATTCAGGAGAAAGGGTTAGAGCGTAAAGAACGTGATCCCTATCAACATTATTTAAGCAGATTTGACGACCAAGAGCCGCTCTCAAACGTTCAGACAGAATATCCGGTTCTTTAGAGAATCTCGCATAGTCACACAAACGTTCAAATACAAATATAATATCTTTGATAGATACTTTTTCACGGATAAGATTAACAAAAATCTTTCTTAAATCTGATGTTGAAATAATTGCAGGTACAAGGTCATTTACAAGCGTTGGGTCTTGAGAGCGAACAAGTTCCATAAGTTTAAGTACATCTGTTTTTGTCATAACCTCGTCAACGTGTTTTCTTACACATTCTTGCAAGTGTGTAACAAGAACGTCTGTCGCATCAACTGCAGTAACGTTCTTAGCTGACTTCGCATCTTCTGCTGAAATCCAGTAAGCTTGCGTTTGGTAAGTTGGGTCGACACCGACGATTGCATCCTCAGGAATTGATTTCTTAACAGAATCCCATTGGTCTGCAATAACCATGTATTTTCCAGGGTATACAAAACCTGATGCAACAACGTTATTACGAATAGAAATAACGTATTCATTAGCTTCCAAAGCAGAAGAGTCCATAATTCTTATGTTAGGCAAAATATAACCTAATTCATCTGTAACTCTTTGACGTAAAGCAGCAATTTTAGCAAGCAATTGACCTTCTTGATCCGGATCGGCGATAACCAACAAGCCTGCACCAACTTGTAAACTTAATACGTCAACACCCAATCTTTCGTACATCTTATTAGGGTTAACCAAGTCTTGCATATTTTGACGTACGCTTTCCAATTGACCCAATTGAGATTGAACATCTGCATTAACTAATACAGAGAATCCGGCAACTGCCAAAAGAACAGTAAAACATAAGAATGGTAAAAATGGTAAACCTGTAATTGGACAAGTTACTGTGATTAATCCGAGGAATAGTGCCGCAAAAAACAATGAATAAGGTTTTGCCAAGATTTGAGAAGTCAAATCACCACCCAATGAATTATGACCTGCAGAAGCACGAGTCATCACAATACCGGCTGATATTGACATCAATAATGATGGTAATTGTGATGCCAAACCATCACCAATTGTTAAAACCGTATATTTACTAACGGCATCGGCAATTGGCATTTGGTTAACCAAACAACCGATTGTCAAACCACCAATAATGTTAATAATAACAATGATGATACCCGCCATGGTATCACCTTTTACGAACTTCATGGAACCATCCATAGAACCAAATAAACTTGATTCTCGTTGTAAGTCTTCACGTCTTTTTACAGCTTCTTCCGGCGAAATCAATCCTGCGTTGAAGTCAGCATCAATTGTCATCTGTTTACCCGGCATAGCGTCTAAGGCGAAACGAGCTGAAACTTCGGCGATACGTTCCGCACCTTTTGTAATTACCATGAACTGCACAACTGTAATAATCAAGAATATTACACCACCAACAATCATATTGCCGCCGGTTACAAAAGTTCCGAATGCGTGAACAACTTCTCCTGCATCACCTTTTGCAAGAATCAAACGGGTTGATGCGATTGACAGTACCAGACGAAACATTGTTCCTAAAAGAATAATAGAAGGAAATGCAGCCAATTCAAGAGGTTTTTGGACATACAAAGATATCATCAGCAGAACAATGCCCAACGTAATATTCATACTGATGGAAAAATTGATAACCCAATTGGGCATTTCCATGATGAGGATTAATACCAACACCATTACGAAAAGTGCCAAGAAAATTTCACTTATTGGTTTATTATTTTGTCCTTCTGCTGCCATTTAGTCCTTTTGTAAATTTACTAATTATTACTAATTATTACTAACTTACCCCTCACCCAAATTTCTAAGTTTCTAGCTTTCGCTCTCAACTTGAAATTTTACCACCTTCCATTTACCCCCTCCCACAAGGGGCGAGGGACAGATATGTTACCCCCCTCCATCTAGGGCTTTTTTAATGATTTCCAGTTGCGTATCGATTGAAGCATCAACTATACCATTATTTGTTTGGAAAATACATCCACCTTCTTCAATTGACGGGTCTGCCACAATATTTATTTTAGCATCAATACCATATTGATATGTAATATTTGGCAGAGTATCTTTGATAAATTGAACCGCTTGAGGTTTAACCTTAATATTAATCTTCGGTTCGTTTTTTGAAACAGTCTTAAGCACGTCTACAATTGTATTTATAAGTACTTGCGGGTCTGATTCAACTTCTTTTTTAATGATTTTTTTTGCAATATCAACACTTATTTCTAAAATATCAGGTGCAATATATTCAAACACATTCTTTGTAGCATTCATAAAGCTTGCCATATTTTGTCTAAACGCCTGCATATCACTTTCTGCTTGTTCTAAACCTTTTCTGTATCCTTCTTCAAATGCGGATTTTTTGATAGCCTCGGCTTCTTCTTGGGCACGAGATACTAGATTTCTGTCATCAATACGTCTGTAACCTCTTCTTCTGGAGCCTCTTCTACGTTCTTGTCGTTGTTCAAAGTCGATATTTTCAATATCGAATAAATCAATTTCAGGTTCTTTAGGCAAGTTTTCTTGCGGTTGTGCTTGAAAATCATCGTCATTATCTTCGTCTACTTCTTCGGAAGTTTGCGGATAAGTAATTTCAGGCGAAAAAGATTCTTCAACAACCGGTTCTTCAACAACCGATTTTTGAACCACTTTTGGCTTCACAACCTCCCTATATTTTTGACTATTCTTCTTAATTATCATAATTTTTAATCAGTCGATTCAATACGATTCTTTCGTTATTATATACTATCTTCAATATATTGTGCAACAATTCCCGCAACTCTTAATGGTAAACCTGAGTATTCTCCATCGTATGCTTGTGATACGAAACGTTTTACCAGCGGACGTTCATTCTTAATTATTTTTTCGATTTTCTCACGTGGTGTTGCACGATATATTCTCAACAAATCTCCCAATACATTTTCTTTTGTAAGTTTGCGTTTTAGCGGCAAATACTCTTTCATTTCTTTAAGACAATCTGTAATCAAATCTCCATCAAGATGAGATTCCAAATCTGCCATATTCATATATTGAGAAATCTGAAGCGAGTCATTAGAATCAAATTTATTAAGAATTGTTGTAACTTTATCTTGAGAAAGGATTTTTAAAACAAGCGCAAGCGTCATAAGCTTCATTTGCTTATTACTAATACCTTGTGGCATAGATGCCATTTGTTTATCAGCCCTTTGCTTTTTACGTGCTTCTTCTTTACGTTTTCTTGCTTCTTCAAGATTACGTTCTGATTCTTCTGCTGCAGCTTGTTGCTGTCTTTGCTGTTCAGCTTGAGCTTGCTGCGCCATTGCATCAATATTAGATTGACTTTCCGCACGAGCTTTAACCTCTTCGTCAATAACACCTTTTTGTTGCAATTCTTCAATTGCAGCGTTATAACATTTTATAACATGATGTTCTACAGCTTGTAGCAATTGATCTTGCGGAATTTTTCTAATAACAGCTTGCTTTGCAACCTCAAAGATTGTAAATGCAATTTTTTGCATTATACTATCCCAATATTGCGGTAAAATGCCCGAATGAATCAAGTCAATTGATTTATGGAATGACCACTCTGCTATAATTTGAGTAATAAATACAGCTTGTTCCGGTGTAAGATTCAGGTTTTGTTCATCTTTATAAAGCGCCTCTCCGGCAAGTAATGTAAAATTGCCAAGAGTTTTTACAATATATTCTTTCTCTTGGTCTTTAAGTTCTTTTGGCACAAGCTCTTTGGCTTGTTCTGTCATTGATGCGGCAAACGCCTTATAATCAAAACCTTCTATTGGCATACGTATTCCTTATTTCTAAGTATTTGCAAATACTTAATTCCCTATTGTATTATACAGCGCCCTATTTGTTTTAACCTCATATAATTTAATGATTTTAACTAAAAAATCAAGAAAGTATTGATGAAGAATTCAAAATGCTATTTATATGGTAAAATACTCTTATGAAATATAAATGGTTAAATATAAATCAAAATAATAAAGTCATAGTATTTTTTAATGGCTGGGGGATGGATGAAAGCGTAGTTCACCACCTTGAATTCAGCGATTATGATGTTTTAATGTTTTATGACTACAATAACCTTGATACAAATTTTGACTTCAATTCTCTTGATAAATACAAGAACAAAAGCCTTGTTGCTTGGTCAATGGGAGTTATGGTAGCAACTCTGTTTAATCAGAAATACACTTCTGCAACCGCTATAAATGGAACATTAAAGCCTATTGACAATGAATTCGGCATTCCTCAAAGAATATACGATTTAACCATAAAAGGATTTAATGAAAAAGGTGCTCAAAGATTTATCAAAAGCATGTTTAATGAAAATATTAAGCTGCCTCAAATAAGTAGAGATATTGAAAACCAGAAAAGCGAACTGTCTGCACTAAAAAATTACACTGCAAATAGTAATTTTAAATACAATAGAATAATCTTGAGTGATAACGACAAAATTATTCCAACAAAGAATCAAATTGCATTCTGGGGAATTGAACCTAATATTTCCAGCGGTCATTGTCCGTTTATGTTGTTCAAAAAATGGGAAGAACTCCTATGATAAACAAAGAATTAATCAAAAAAAGATTTTCAAAATGTATTACAACATATGATGAGAATGCTAAAATTCAAAAAAGAATGGCTGAAAAATTGTTTTCACTTTTAGAACGCAATGACTTTGACAAGATACTCGAGATAGGTTGCGGAACAGGATTATTGACTAAAATTGCTATTGAAAAACTGAATTTCAGAACCTATACAGCTAACGATATTGTTGGAGATTGCAAAGATTTAATTGAACAATTATCACCTGAAATCAAATTCATTCAGGCAGACATAGAAAACATAATAAAAGATAGCAATAATAAGTATGATTTAATCATATCTAATGCGGTTTTTCAATGGATAGAGGACATTGAGGGATTTATTTCTACCCTTTATGAAAAATTAGAACCTAATGGTGTACTTTTGTTTTCAACATTTGGACTAGAAAATTTTAGAGAAATTTCTTTTGTGCTAGAAAAAAATTTACCCTATCGCTCCGCAAAAGAATACAAAACTATGCTTAAAGATTACAATTTTTCAGTGGAAGAAGAAGCACATATATTAGCATTCAAAACCCCAAAAGATATTCTTAAACATATTCAATTAACAGGAGTTAATGCAATTGACGAAACAAAATGGACAAAATCTGACATGCTAAACTTTGAAAAAGGGTATAACAATTTTTGTTCAGGCAGACCAACTCTTACTTACAACCCAATTTACATTAAAATAAAAAAATAGTACAACCGATTAATTCTACACACTTTTTTATCATTATAGAATTTAGCTATAATTGGTCTTTTATTTATAGCGAGGTTCTTTATGCTTAATTCTAATGAAGAAGAAAATTTGCAAGTACAAAAAGAAACTTTTGTTGCATCGCTTGGACATGACTTAAAAAATCCAACACTTGCTCAAATAAGAGCATTAGAACTTTTACTCAAAGGTAATTTTGGAAACGTTCAACCTGAGCAAAAAGAAATTTTAGAAATGATTCTGGATTCTTGTAAGTATATGAACGCAATGTTAGCCTCTTTACTTTCTACTTACAGAAGTGAAAAAGGCGCTATTGTTCTAAAATATGAAAACATGTCACTTATGGAATTAACAGCAGAATGCGTTGAAGAAATGGTGTATTTAGCAAAAGACAAAAATGTACAAATATCATTGCAAAACAATTACACTCCTTCCAATATTTACGCCGATAAAATCCAAATAAAAAGAGTCATTATGAATTTATTATCAAATAGCATCAAATATGCGTTTAAGAATTCTTGTATTGATATAAAAATTTTTAAAGAACAAAACTACACCGGTTTTCAACTACAAAACAATAGTCCATATATTCCGGAAGATAAACAAAAATCAATCTTTGCACAATACGTGTCGTTTGCTGGTATTCACAAAGAATTAGGAATCGGATTAGGACTGTACGCTTCTAAAAAAATAATCGAAGCTCACAATGGCACAATTTATGTTAAAAGTTATCCTGATAATAAAAATATTTTTGGATTCAAAATTCCTATCACTAAAAGTACAAAAGCGTCTGAATACGTAACATTTTAATTTTTATTTCTTCTATATAAATAAAACTCAATTACAAAAGCTTTGCTTTTAATCTGACTGCATTTGCATCTTTTATATAAACTTTTGTAAATATTCTTTCAAATTTATTAAAGTTTTCAAAAATTATGCCGTAATACACTATATATAATTATGATATTAATACTTTTTGAAAGGAGATTTTATGGGTATTAGCGTAAATTCCGGCAATAATGAAGTTTTAGAACAAGCACGAGCACGACAAAAAGCCGCAGCAGAAGCAAAAGCTAAAGCAGAAGAGAGTAAAAACACCGCTGCAACTAAGAGTTCTGATGCGGACGCTATTTCTACAACAAAAGATACTGCATACAGTGAAGCGAGTGCTGCAGCTGAAAAAGAAAATGCAGATGTTTCTGCCGCACAAGAAAAAGTAAATTCAGCAAATGTTAGAGTTAGTACAGCACAAAGTTCATACCAAAATGCTAACACTCAATTAGCACAAGCTCAAAATCAATTAAGTTCCGCACAAGCAAGTGGTGATGAAAAAGCTATTGCAAGTGCAAAGGCAGCAGTTGCAAGTGCTCAACAAATGGTTGAAAGTACTTATCAAGAATTACAAAACGCACAAGCAGAAGCAACAGAAGCCCAAGCACAACTTGACAAAGAAGTTCAAGAAGCAAACGAAGCACAACAAAAAGCAAATATTGCTAAAACAGAAGCTGAACAAGCCAAGAGAGATGCAGAAACTGCAAAAGCAGAATTAGAAAAAGCCGATACAGCTTTAACTGCAGCAGCAAAAGAACTTGAAACAGCAGAAGCTGCACTAAAAGAAGCTGAAGATGCAGAAAAAGCCGACAGTGCAAAAGGTGCAAACGGAACAGACGAAGTTACACACCTTTCTCAAGAAGAAGTTGAAAAACTGGTTGCTGAAGAAGGTTACACTAACATCGCTTCTAAAGAGCAATTCCTAGAAATTTTCCAAAACGGTGGTATTGACTTAAATGGAAAATATATTTTAAGCTGCGATGTTGATTTAAGTGGAATTGATTGGAAATCCGTCGGCGATAGTGACGATCCTTTCAAGGGTGTGTTCAATGGTAACGGCTATTCCATTGATAATTTAAACATCAATGTTACTAATGATGATGTACAAAATGTTGGTTTCTTTGGTGTTACAGAGAATGCAACAATTGAAAATGTTTCATTTACAAATGCAAACATTACTACACCAACCGACTTTATTGGAGGCTCTAGCGCTGTTGGTATCGTTGCCGGTACTGCAAGAGGCACAAAATTCGACAACATCGACATTTCCGGTACTGTTGCAGGTTACGAAAGTGTTGGTCCTTTAGCAGGTGTTATTAATGATAATTCTTACAAGAAAGGACTTGATGTAATTGAAGTAGGAAATAGCTCTATTTCAAATGTTACTACAGCTGTTGATGCTTCCGGCAAATACTTTGTCGGTGGTTTAGTTGGTTCTATTGCAGACACAAATACCATAGAAGGCGTTGCAACAAGAGATTTAAAAATTTCAAACTGTAACACTTCCGGAAATATTGTCTTTGATGAAGAAGCTGCCGGCGGTTTGATTGGTCAATCCGGAAAAACTATTATTACAATTACAAACAGCGAAAGTAATGTTAACCTGACTTGGAATAACAACGAAAATGACGGCGACCTATCATTCTTGATGGAAACCGGTCGTGCAGGTGGATTTGTTGGCTGTGTTGATGGTTCTTACATTGCAATCTGTAACTCTACTTACTCCGGCAATCTTGACGTTGATGGTGATTTCAAAGGGGATTACTATGGCTGGTACATGAATGATGCACAAGTTACTATTTATGACATCCCTGGAGGTCTTCCTGTTGATGACATCTTAAACATCGATGGTATTGACGCATTAACCCCTGTAACAGACCCTACTACAGGCATTGACCATTACGAAGTAACCGTAAGCACATTAACCGGCTTAGACAAAATGGTTACAATGATTCAACAAAATCCGGCTTTGGCTGACATGATTACGTTCAACGTAAACTTCGACTTTGAAGCAATGGATGGCATGTATGACCCATCTGTTTATGCTCAATATGGTGTTGTTCAACATTTATACGAAGATGAAGACGGAAACATTCATAACGATGTTTACATTGATAATGAAATTGATATGGAAACAACGTTCCATGAAGGAGAAACTGTCTCTTGTCAATCTACTCCTTGCGACAAAAAGTGTACACCTTTAGAACGCACAATGGTTTCCGGCTTATACAAAAACTCTGATGGTGATTATGTTGTTAGCACTGATGAAGGTTTGAAAAATGTTAATATGAAATTTAATTCTGAAGGTCAAATTACAAACGTAACTAAACGACTTGACACAGATGAAGTTAGATATCGTGAATACATTACAAATATGGTTCAATATTATCAACAACAAATGTATGCGTCTATTAGAGCTTTATTTGAGTTGAGTGAAGAGCAAGAATTACCAATGCTTAATAAAGCTGAATACAAAAAGCTCCTTAAAATGCAAGAAGCCGGCAAAGAATTAACAAAACAACAATTAGCAGCAATTGCAGCATATGAAGTTGATTACACTGTAATGAACCTTGTATCAGAAACAACACACAACTATGGCTGCGGTATGGGTGGTAATGCTTCTTTCTTAGATGAATCAAAAGCTATACAAATGACAGATGACAGTGGTAGACCATTATTTACAACTCTTAATGGAGCACAACTACGCCAAAGAATGGGCGAAGATGGCACATTAATGGTTGATGACGAAGGCAACCCTGTTTACGAAAACCTTGATGGCAGCGATTACGAAGGTCTTGATGAAGTCTTTGCTCAAAGAGGATACCCAAAAACAGATGAAGATGGCAACTTCTTGTACACAGACAAAGACGGTAATTCTATTACAAAAACTACCGGTGAAGACGGAAATGCTGTTTATAAGAACGCTGACGGCTCTGTTTATGAAGGTTCTGAAGAAGACTTAAAACAACAATTAGATAAATACGATAACTCAAGCGAATACAGCGATTTGGAAAATGACATGAAGAGTTTACTTGATGACGTAAATAGTGGTAAGTATCCTCTAGGTCGTTCTTCCGGCAGCAACGATACTTCTGAAACAACCGGCGCTCCTGACAACACAGAGGGAGGTGGTGTTACAGCTCCGACCGAAGGAGAAACAACACCAAGCACTGGTGATGATGACCCAGAAAAGAAGAAAAAAGAAGTATAAATTAATATACAAAATGGCGCTCGGCAAAATGCCGAGCGCCATTTTTTTAACACTCATTTTAGCATTAATATGTAAATTTATATTAATATTTATACAAAAACTGATACAAATGTTATATAATATAGGTATATGTATATCGTCAAAAACTTGAAGGACTATAATTTGTCCCACAAGCAGCGGATTTTTGCCGGCTATTTGAAGGACAATGTTGATTCGTTTGTTTGCTATGAAAAAGTGACAAATCGTTCTGCTATGCGTAAATATTTTGCACCTGATAACGATTTTGCAATTTATAGTACAGCAGTTGCTGAACCGGCAGAATTGCTGGCTCGTGCATATGCAGGTTGATAAAAACATCCTCACTATGCTATCTTATTTTTATGGCTAAATTCTTTTTTATTTTAATAACAGTTTTATTATTCTCAGCAAATATTGCGTTTGCAAATGAGAGCAATTGTGTAAAATATAATAAAGAAAACTACAACCTTGTATTCAGCGCAAAAAGCAATGAACATGCCGGATATTACAACCAATATTTAAAAAACGGAGAAACTGACAAAAATTGGACAGAGATGATTGCTTTGCATCATTTTCCAAATGTTTATTCTCCAATTGATTTGGCACACACTTTTAGAGAATACCTTGCACAAAACAAGTGTCCAAGCGCACTATATATCAACGACGATGATAACACCTGCATACTTGATTTTTTGTTAATTGACGACGGCACTGGTAACGAAAATCACATGATTATACTTGAATTCAATGTGTTTAAATATGTTAAAGCAAAGAATTGCGGCACTGTAGCATTTCAATACGCTAAGAGATATCAGATTACAAATGCAAATCAAGTTGATGGAGTAAAAAAGCAATTTGAGAAATACAGACCAAAAGTATTAAAAACTATTCAGAAATTTGAACTACCTGATATTATAGAAGAAGATTTTGGCAATATGCAATTAAATAATTCACCTTAACCTATGCGACTTCTTCCTTACAAACATATTTTGCTGATTTCGCTACAACACCATAGCATACCATTGTTAAACGGTTATTCAATGCCAACATTGTTCTGAAATTATTAGCGGAACAATTCATTGCACTCATCATATCATCGGCAGAAACATGTGACTTTAAAGCTCCCTCGTCGTGGTTATCAACTTTTTCTTGGGCATATTTTTCTACTAATAATTTGTCAATAAAATCTCTTGCGCCAATTGCCATAATAAATACTCCTATATAATCTTTTGTACTCTCTTTTTTTTATTTAAGACAAAGTTTACTAAACCTATTAAAGTCCTTACTTTTAGGTTCTTCTGCTCTCTTTGTCTTAGATATCTCTTATGTATATATAAAGTATTTAACTTTAAAAAAATTGACTTTTTGACTTGTGTTTATAAAGTTTTGTAAAGGCGAATTTTTAACTTTTTACTTGCAAGAAGAGCATGCTCATGGTACGATTTATCTGTCGGACTGCTAAAAGACGCTTTTTATGAGCAACAATTAATTTAGTAAGCGACGAGTAGAATGGATACTCCGGTGGGAGTAAGGGTGCAGAGATTGCACTCATTGGCAAAGGGAACCGAGTCCAAAGGTACAAACAAGGTACAGGATGCACTCAGGGGCGAAAGTTCTAAGGAATTCCGTTCAAACGGTATTCTGTATAGCCAAAAATCTTCCGGAAGTCCGCAATTAGAAAAGGAAATTTGTATGAACACAGATCCTATAGCAGATATGCTAACAAGAATCAGAAACGCAAACGTTGTTTCTCATCCATCAGTTGAAATGCCATCTTCAAAGCTAAAAGTTGCTTTAGCTAGATTATTAAAAGAAGAAGGTTATATTTCTAACTACTCTGAAAAAGCTGAAGGCTGCTTCAAGACTTTATCAATCGAATTGAAATATGATGAAGCTAACAAGCCGGTTATTTCAAAATTAAAAAGAGTTTCTAAACCAGGTTTGAGAAATTACTGCAAAGCTAAAAACCTTCCACAAGTATTAGGTGGTATGGGTATCGCTATTGTTTCTACTAGCAAAGGTCTTTTAACTGACCGTAAAGCTAGAAAAGAAAACCTTGGTGGCGAAATCTTAGCTTACATTTATTAATGAATTAGGGTTAACCCCCTACAAAATGTTGTCGGGTGCAATTGACAGAAAACCCCGACATTACACACTAAAAAAAGAATGAATAATGTTCATTCAGACAAAAAGGAGAAAATTAATATGTCAAGAATTGGTAAAAAACCTATTGAAATTCCTTCAGGTGTTGAAGTAAAAATCGAAGGAAATATGATTACTGTAAAAGGACCTAAAGGTACTGAATCAGTTACTTTTAGAGATGAAGTAAAAGTTTCTGTTGCTGATAACCACGTAATTGTGGAACCAAACTCAGAAGATAGAAAAACAAATGCTCTTCATGGTTTATTCAGAACTCTTATCGCAAACGCAATTCACGGTGTTTCTCAAGGGTTTGAAAAGAAACTTGAAATCGTTGGTGTTGGTTACCGTGCTAATATGGAAGGCTCAAACCTTAACTTAGTTCTTGGTTACTCTCACCCAGTAGTAGTTGTTCCACCTACAGGTATCACTCTTGCAGTTGAAGCTAACACTAAAATCTCTGTAAAAGGTACCAACAAACAAACTGTTGGTGATGTTGCAGCATTCATCAGAAGCAAACGTCCACCTGAAGTTTACAAAGGAAAAGGTGTTAAATACGAAGGCGAACATATCAGACGTAAAGCTGGTAAAGCTGGTAAGAAATAGTGCAGCGTAGCTCGGTGTGAAGCCTGAATTCAGCGGCGGTGAGCCGGTGAACTGAAGGCGGAACACTACGTGGTGCTACGCACGTAGACAATTGGTCGGTTGACATCGGTATGATTACCGGTTGGTTTAAAAACTACTGGTCAACCTCATTGGTAAAATTACCAAACCAAGGTAAACTAGGTACGCACGTAGACAATTGGTCGGTTGATTTTAGCAAAATTAGCTATTGGTTCAATCGATTAACACTACAAATAATTAAGACGTTAGGTCTGCAAGTCATTACTATTTTAACGAACTTAAAGACTTAACGACTCAACGACTTAAAGACTTCAAAGAAAAACGCCCACATAAATCCTTGAGTGGTATCAAGCAGATTTGGGCAAAGAAAGGAAAACCAAAATGATTAAACAAGAAATTAGAAAACCAAAAGTACAAAAAAGACATCAGGCAATCAGAGTTAAACTTTCAGGAACAACTGAATTCCCTAGATTGGCTGTATACAGAAGCACAAAACACATTTATGCTCAATTAATTGATGATGAAAAACATGTAACTGTATGTTCTGCATCTTCAGTTGACAAAGATCTTAAAGAAAAATTAGCTCACGGTGGTAACATCGAAGCTGCTAAGGTTGTTGGTGAAGCTATCGCAAAGAAAGCTTTGGCTAAAGGTGTTGAATGTGTTGTATTTGATAGAGGCGGTTTCTTATACCATGGTAGAATCGCAGCTCTTGCAGATGCAGCTAGAGAAGCTGGTTTGATGTTCTAATTTGTAGAATATTTTAATCTAAAAGAAGCGGTGTTTGATTTTTTAGGCATCGCTTCTTTTTAATATATCTTAATCTTATACTTATTCTCACCTTTTTTTGATAGAATAGTACTGAGGGCTTATGTTATGAATAAAAAAATCTATATCTCGTTATTTGCAATCTTAATATCACTTTCTTCTATTCAAGTTGAAGCAAAGATGACTAAAGAAGCGCACGCATTATATCAACAGGCATGTAACTATGAATACAGAAGTGATTATTTGTCTGCAATCAGTTCTATTCAAAAAGCTTTGGCTATAAATGGCGACGATGCAATGCTTTATACCAAAATTGCCGGACTTTATTCTGATGTAGGAAGATATGAAGATGCCCTCGGAGCTTACAAAAAAGCAATAAAGTTGCGACCTAATGATGCTTTTATTTACATTAGCATTGGTAACATTCTCCAAACAATGGGAGATTACGAAAACGCATATAACTCTTTTATGCAGGCACAACAGATTTACCCTGAATACAAGTACAATTATTTGAATTTAGCAAATATTGAATACTTCAGAAAGAATTATAAAAGCGCAATTGAAAATTACAATACTTTTTTAAGCGCTTATCCTGAACATCAGGAAGCTAGTGAAAACTTAGCGAATGTATATTATGCAGCAAATGAACCGGACAAAGCTTGCGAAATTTACGAAAATGTTTATAAAAAATACCCATCTGCATTCAAAGACTATGCAAATTATGGTATGGCTTTGTATGACACAAAACAATTTCAAGCTGCATCAGAAATGTTAGTAAAAGCACTTGAAGATGATTCTGATGACGAGGTTTTGTTAGCAAAACTTGCATTATCCTACCAGAATATGGATGAAAATGATAAAGCATTTGAAACTTTCAAAAAAGTATTTGAAGTTAATCCCAAACTGGTTGCTTTAAAATTTGATTACGCAAATCTTCTAGGAAACATGAATAAAAATGAAGAAGCTGTAGAACAGTATAAAGAATATTTAACAGCTTATCCTGATGATGCTGATGCATACAGAAATCTTGGTTTGGTTTACAAAAAAATGAATAATGACGAGCTTGCTTTATTCAACTTTGAAAAATCATATTCAAAAGATTCTTCTAACATTGAAACAAAAAAAGAGCTTGCACTATGTTATCACAAGAAACAGGATTACTTTAATGCGCTTAAATATTATGATTTAGCATTAAAATCAGACCCTGATAACTATGAATTACTTGCAAACAAAGCGTTGACATTGCACGCAATGGATAATTATGTATCTGCAATTGAAATCTATAAATCTTTATTAGAGAAACAAGATAATGATAGATTAAAACAGAATTTAACTGCAGCATCAATCGCTTACGGTTATGAGTTATTGGACAAACAAGATTATGGACAAGCTATTTTGTATTTCCAAGATGCAATTGACTTGAACGATAGAGAAGCTTCTGCTTATTATGGTTATGCGCAAGCTAACGAAAAAATGGGCTGCACGGATATCGCTCTTACGAACTACGAAAAGGCTGTATCTTTATCACCTGCAAATAGAGAATACAATATTGCTCTAAGAGATTTTAGAAACGCTCACAAAGTTCAAACAGAGGCTAGTTCTGTACAAAAAACTACAGACTCAAAAGTAAATGAGCAGGCACTTTCTTATGACTCATTGATTAAACTTGGTGACAGCTCTTATAAACAACAAAAATACGCAGAAGCGATTGATTATTATACAAAAGCAGTTGTTTTTGTGCCAGAAGATAAAGTAACACTACAAAAAATCGCAAACTTATACAAGCTAACAGGCAATAATGCAAAAGCAATAAGTTTTTACGATAAAATATTAACAATAGATTCAAATAATGTTGATGCTTATTTTAACAAAGGTTTAGTTTTGGCTAACCAAAAAAAATATGATGACTGCATAAAATGTTTTGAAAAAGTAATCACTCTTTCGCCGGATTATCCTTATGCTTACTACTCTTTAGGTTTAGCTTATGAGCAGAAAAACGATATAGATAAAGCGTTAGAGTATTATTATCTATATTCCGGTTTGGAAAAAGATGAAAAAATGTTAAACGTAGTAAATCAAAAAATTAAGCAGTTAGAAAAATGATTAAAAATCTATTAAAGTTATTCTGCTTAATTATTTTGAGTGTTACACTATGTTCTTGTACGTATGAACGAGGCTTGATTTTATTTAACACGCAACCTGTTACAAGAGAGAACGCTCTTGCCGATCAAAAAACATTCAATGTCGGACAAAAGATTTACTATCTATTCATTGCTCCTAAAAAAATGGATAATGAATTTATCAGAGTCCAAATTTTCAAGATGACTGATTTAGCACCTTGGGGCGGCAATGAAGTCGTTAGAACAAAAGACTATAGGCTTATGATAGATGAAAGATATTATCACACCAACTATTTTGTTTTACACGAAAAAGGACGTTACGTAATGCAAGTATTTTCTCACAATGATTTTCAACACCCGCTTGCACTAAATGATTTTTATATAAAAGACTAATTTAGCGTATTTTAAATATTAAACGCAAAAGAACCTGAATAATTCAGGTTCTTTTGTGTTTTAATATATTTTATTTAATCTACAGTTTTTGCGGATTTCTTAATGGAATTAATCTATCCAAATCAGAGTTTACACTAAAATAGAATCTTGCTGTGTTTTCGTTATAAGAACGACCGAGAGGGAAACCTACACCAACTTGAGCAGTTAACCAATCTGTAAAGTTGATATATGTACCAAAACCAACTGAATGCAAGAATGATTGTGGATAATTATAGATATTGCCGTTTTCACCCAACCAGCCCCAATCATAGAACACTGCAAGCTTCAATCTTTCATCAATCTTTTGAGATATTCTATTCATGAATGGGAATGGGAATCTGTATTCAACAGTACCTGTAACACCATAGTCACCAATCAATTCAGCAGGTTGATAACCTCTTAATGTGTAAGGACCACCCATTTGCATTTGTTCTGCTGCGAACAATTTATTTGGTGAATATTGACCGTTAACTCTTACAATACCAAGACCTCTACCAAACAATCTCTGAACACGAGTAGCACCTGCTGTCAACTTGAAGAATGTTGTATCTTGAATTGCACCGTGACCGTCACCACCCATACCAAAGTCAAATCCGATATTGCCTAACCAACGACCGTAGCTGTCATCAGTCATACCATAAAATCCTGAACGCCATACATTCAAGTTATAGTTTGACAATCTTAAAGGATTGCCGCCAATATTTGCTGAAGTATCAGCATTTACATAATCATAACCAGTATAGAAAATCAAATCAGACTTTGCTGTTTGAATAATTGGTTGAGTTAATTTAAAGAAGTAACTTTGTGCATTACCTTTTACATTTAAGTTCTTGTAAGGTCCACCTAATCTTACGTGAGAGTCAGAAAAATCGAATGACAATCTAGTACCATAAGATGATACAGGAAGTGAATATCCTGCCATCCAACCTGTTGCTCCGGATGATAAGATTGTACCGCCATATATTTTATCGCCCAAACCGGTCAAATTATCCATACCAACTAGGAATGAAACTCTTTGAGCACCGGTATAAGAACGACCGTAGTCATCATATGAGAAGTTCAAGTTAACAGGGAATCTGTCACGAACATTCAACGTGATTGTTGTATTTTCATCACCTTCTTGTTGTCTTTCAACTTCAGTTTGTACTTGAACATAATCTTCTCTGTTTATTTCTTTCATAGCTCTTTGAAGGTTTTTAGCATTGAATACATCGCCTTCTCTCAAGCCTGCTTTACCCATAATAATGTGTTTCAAGTACCATTCACGAGTCCATTTTTCACCTTCAATGTTCATCTCGCCAACTTTACTTTCAACAATCTTAATCGTTGCAACACCATCCACAATTCTTTGCGGCGGAACTGTTGCATATGAAGTCAAATAACCTTTTGCACGATAATAATTAGTTACCTTTTGACAAACTTCTAATAATTCATCAAAATAAATATCTTCACCAAGAACTTCATTACCTAATGCTTCAAGTTCTGTTGAAGATATTTTCGTATTGCCTTCAAAATTTATTCTTTGCAACAAGAAGTGAGGATTATATAACAAACCTTCTCTTGCTTGGTTTTCTTCAACCGTAGCATCATAAATCTGTTCATCCTTGTTCACATCATCAAATGATTGAATATAGCTCTTGTCTATTTCATAATGATTAATATTTTGCATTTCAGTCTTGTTAAATGCACCGGGGTTGTATCCGCCAACTTCTGCCTGCATAGGAAAAACATCGGCGAAAGCTTTTGGCATCATCAAAATACAAAATAACGCTAATGCGTAACTTATCTGTTTCTTCATAGTTTCCGTATTCCTAAATTTTCATTATTGGGTCTTAATATTATTGTACTATTGACATTATATTTCAATTAAAAACCCAAAACAAATTTTTATTGCCAATTTGTTACAAAATATTAACCAACGTATAACCTATTTTAACTCATTTATTACGATTTGTAAAGATGCATATATAAAAGCGTTATAAAAATAACAGAATGTGGAATTAATATAATATATACAGCAGTATAAAATTGTTACAATTTGTTACTACTAATTTACCCCAATAGATTTATTGCTATAAAGAAAGGAGTGTTAATTTGGCATTAGCAATTAGTGCAATTGGTTCATCATCATATACTGATGCAGAGTATCAAAGAATACTTCAAGAACTGATGCGTCTTGGCATTACACCAAGCGGCAAGAAATCTGTTGATAAAAATAAACTTGAACAAGCAAAAACAGAGCTTATTCAAAAAATTCAAACTCGAAACAACGAAGAAGAAAAACAATCATTGCAAGTACAACCGCTAGAAGGTGTTCAAGATACACAAGATTCTAAACGTGCGCAAATGGAAGAACAGCGGCTTGGAGCAATGACTTTAGCAGAATTAAACAGAATGTATTTTGGAATATAATTTCATCAAAGAAGTTTTTTGCCATCTTGATAAATATTAAGAATTTTTCCTGTAGCATCCTTAATAGTTTCTCTTGTGTAATTACAATTAGGGCTTGTTACTGAACAAAAAATTTCTTTTATACAATGAACTCCTTCTTTCATTTTATCAGTAATAGTTCTTGTATACTCTTGACTTTTGTTTTTATAATATTCCACCATTTTATTGGGCAAATACGTATATTCCTGAGTATCAAGCAAATTCCCTTCAACATCAAAATGTTGTACTTTTAAAAATTTATCTGTTTGTGCATCCAATTCTTTGTTAACTAACAAGATATTATCATCGGAATATTCTCTAGAATATTTAATTCTACCGACTTGATAATTTTCTATTCTATTTCCAAACGATATATTATCAATTTTCATAAAAAAATTATAACATACAAAAACACAAGGCAGATTTTCCACCTTGTGTTTTTTTACATATTTTTATATCAAATTTTATTTCTTATAAGAAATGAAATCCAAAATACCATTAATAAATGTTAATGGATGGACAGGACATCCTGGGATGTACAAGTCGATTGGATATTTATCCAAGAATTCTCTATTCAATTTAGAAGAATTTTGGAACACACCGCCTGAAATTGCACAAGCACCTGCAAGAATTACAATTTTTGGATCCGGTGTTGCTTTATAAGCATCTTCTAAAGCCCAAGCCATATTTTCTGAAATAGGACCTGTTATAACCAAACCATCAGCGTGTCTTGGTGATGCTACAAAATTAATACCAAATCTGCCCATATCGAAGTTACAGTTTGAACAAGCGTTCAATTCCATTTCACAACCGTTACAGCCGGCAGCAGAAACTTGTCTTAGTTTTAAAGATTTTGAGAAAACTCTTTTAATTTCTTTTCTCGCTTCTACCGCAACTTTTTCAAAGTCCTCCGGTGTCATATTTTCAGTAACAATTAATTTATTTCTATCAGTAGAAGATAATTTATAATAGTTACTGAATTGTACAGATTGACATTTGCAAGCACCACACAAAGTACATTTTCCCATATCAATTGATAATGGATTTGCCTTTAGTGCACCTGTTGGACAAACACTTTCATCAACGTCACCACATTGTTTCAAAATAGGAAATCCTCTGAATTGACTACGCATTGGAGCGTTTGGAATATCCGGTATAAATTGTTTTCCTTGAAAATATTTTAATTTTAATGTATCTAGCATAATAAATTCCTTTTCCTCGGTGAACAGTGATTTGTGAATAGTGAATAGAACTACATTTCTTCACTAATCACTTCTCACCAATCACTTTTCTATAAGTCATTTCCACAATATGACAAGTTAAAACTCTTGTTACATAGTGGGAAATCTGAAACACCATTATTTCTAACTGCCATTGCAAGCATATACCAGTTTGTAAATGATGGGTCTTTCATCTTATATCTCAAAATTTCACCATTTGCACCGGTAACACCAATATGAACAACTTCACCTCTCCAGCCTTCTGTCATAGAAACTACAAAAGAATTTGGAGCTAATGATTTGTTTGGAGTTACTTTCAATGGTTCAGCTTTGTATTCCTTAAGTTTAGCAAGAAGTTTTTTAACAATCTGCATAGATTGTTTAATTTCTTTATATCTAAGCTTAAATCTTGAATGAACATCACCTGTTGCCTTAAAAGGTTTAACCACATCAAGAGAAGTGTACCACTTGTCGTTAAAATCGAATCTTGAATCAATATCAACACCAGATGAACGAGCAGCCATACCAACAGCACCTAATGATTTTGCGGTATCTTGACTTACAACACCGGTTCTTTCCATTCTTGAAATACAAGACGGAGCTTTTAACATAACTTTAGTTGTTCTATCAACAGTTTTAGCTACTCCATCAAGCATAGATATTATTTTTTCAGCCATTTTTTCATCAATATCGAAGTTTACACCACCAACATCAATCAAACCACGACCAAAACGACTGCCTGAGATTTCCAACATTGTATTAATAACAAGTGTTCTTGTAATGCCGAATATTGAAGCGCCCATTAAATAAGCCATATCACCACCAATAGCGCCCATATCACCGATATGAATAGCTATTCTTTCCATTTCTAAAGCAACACGTCTTATGATTTGTGCTTTTGATGATACTGCAGTGTTTGATAATTCTTCCATTGCTTGAGAATAAGCCATATTATAGGCAATTACAGAATCGCCGCATATTGATTCCGCAAGTCTGTTATTATAACCATTATAATTTTTTAGAATTTCTTCAACACCTCTATGTTGATATCCAAGCATAATTTCCAAGTCATATACTTTTTCACCTTGGCACATAAATCTAAAATGTCCCGGTTCAATTACACCTGCGTGGATTGGTCCAACCGCAACTTGGTGAATATCTTCGCCCTGCATTTCAAAGAAAGGATACTTATCTTGATTTGCTCTAACAGGCTTCAACCAAGGATGGTGAAGAGGCTCAATACCAAACTCTTCATAGAATTCTCTTTCGAAAATATGAAAAGCAGGGAATTTTTGCGTAAATGATTCATATGATTTCACATCAGGAGTAAACAGAGTAGATGTTACATATAATTTACCAACTTTATCGTCAGCCATAACCACGTACAATCTTACATTTGCGAACTCTTGTTTACCAAAGAATCCGATAACACGCATTTTCATTTTTTCAACATCAGCTTTGATATCCTCCAATGAAATTGTCGGGATATCAAGAGCATTGATTTTTCTATTATTTTCAGTGATTATCCAATTCATAATTACCTTCTTTATCTTATATTTTTCTTTATTTATCTATTAAAAACCTTGTACAGCCGCTTCAATCATTGTAACAAGTCCTTCCGGCATATAAACACCGATAAAGAACGCTACTAAAAGCATTACAATTTGAGGAGCGTACATTGTCCAAGAGAATTTTTCTGTTGAAACTTGATGTGCTTCTCCTTCTTTGTGAGAAGAGAATGCCATTCCTATAACGGCTTTACCCAAACCGAATAAAACAATTGTTAGTAACAACAAGAACAATACACATTGGATGTAATGATGTTTGATAAACATTGTTTTTACCATCATAAATTCACTGATGAACAATACTGATGGTGGAAACGCTGTAATACCGGCAAAAGATGCAATCCATAACCAACCTGTTTTTCTATCATTTTTCAACAAACCTGTAACAGATTTAATTTTCTTTGTATTGTATCTTTCAAGAACGTTACCGGATGTTAAGAAGAATGAAGCTTTGATTAGAGAATGACCAATCAAATGAATCATTGCTGCCAACATACCAATTCCGCCCATTGCAGTACCGATTGCTAAAATACCCATATTTTCAATTGAAGAATATGCAAGCATTCTCTTGTAGTTATTGATATGATAAACAAATACTGCTGTTACAAACAATGACAAGAAACCCATTGCCAAAAGCATGATTCTTGCATAGCTATCACAACCAGCCAAAACCATAATTCTGAATACATTCAAAATCATCAAGAATGCAGAGTTTAAAAGTGCTGCTGATAACAATGCTGAAATAGGAGATGGAGCTTCTGCGTGGGCATCCGGTAACCAGAAATGAACAGGAGCCAGACCCATTTTTGTACCAATACCAAATAATATAAATACAAATGACAATTGAAGCCAGAAATGATTGAACAACGGTGCATTGTTATATAATTCGCTGAAGAACAAAGTATTCAAGCTGCCTGTTGCAACTGTCATAAGAATTATACCAACGAATGCTAAAGCAATACCGATTGAACAAATAAATACATATTTCCAAGCTGCTTCAATTGAATGTTTTGTTTTGTGGAAATAAATCAAATATGCACTTGCCAAAGTTGTACCTTCGATGAATACCCAAGAAGCACCCAAGTTTGTACTCAAAACAGCACCTGTCATTGAAAATACAAAGAACAATACCATATAAGTATAATGTCTTAGTTTTCTTGTTAAAGAGCTATCATTTTTAGTGTAACCGTTATTATAAATTGCTACAGCTAAAAATACGATTGACATTACCATCAAGAATATTTTGTTTGTATCATCAACTGCAAAAAACTTGCATGGCTGCCACATAGGTAAAAAATCTTTTCCCATGCAGAATGCAACTGATACAACGAAATGCAATATTGCATATAAATTAATCATTAAATTGTTTAAAAATTTGCTCTTAAATAAGAACAATATTAGACACGCTAAAAGCGGAAATAATAAAATTAAATTAATCATTGTACTCGTAATCCTTCAAATCTGATAATTGTGAAACTTCCAAATCGTCAAATTCATTGTTAATTTCTTTAACTAACATACCCAAAATGAATACGGCGATAAAGATATCAAGTAAAACACCTAAATTTACGATAATAGGCATTTCTTTTGCAACAGATAATGATAATAAGAAAATACCATTCTCCATTGTGATAAACCCGATAACATTTGATAAAACCTTATGTTTAATTGTAATCAACCACAAACTTGTAATGATTATCGCAATTGATACACCAAAATACATTGGGTCAACCAACTTGAATTGAGGAGCATCAATATTCGCTACCAAAAATCCTGCAAACAAGATTACACTTGATATAAACAAACAGTAAAAGTGAGGAATATTTGCATCAGTATCTCTGTGTGCGTGTGTTTTCTTAACAACTTTCTTTAAGAAGAACGGGATTACAAACGCTTTTACTATCAATGTTTCGATTATTACAAATAAAAATCCTATGATATGGTGCATATTTGCAAATATTGCTTCCGGACCGGAAATCATTGTCCAGTTAAACCAAGGTTCTTTTGCAAATCCTGACAAACATACAAAGAACAACAACCAACCTTGAGCCACAAGCATATTTACGTGCGCTGCCAAACGACTCGTTGCTGCAATGTATATCATAGATAAACCTAATAAAATTATAAATATGTTTTCCATAATATTTACCTTTAAACTACCTTTTTCGACTTTAGTTTAGTGATAAATAGTGCAATTAAAATTGCACTATTTATCAGCCTCCATATACTCTATAAGTAACTAGAGCAAGAATTAGAAGTGCTGTTAAAGACATAATGAATATGAATTCAAACACGTGTGTCATTCTGAATCTTGCCATAGATGATTCTACGGTACCAATGATTACTGAAAGAATAAATAGAATTGCAACATAAGCCAAAACAGCTTCTATTCCAACCCAAGAAGAAGGAATAATTAAATTTGCAATCAAAGATTCAAACAATAACATCTTGATAGCGGATGCCCAAGTAATCAATCCCAAATCCATACCGGAGTTATCAAGAATCATAACCTCGTGAATCATTGTTAACTCTAAGTGAGTTGTAGGATCATCTACCGGAACTCTACAACCTTCTATTAACAACATTACAAATAATGTTATTGCAAGAAGAATTATAATAAGAACTCCATAAACTCCTGCATTCTCAAGAATCATTCTCAAGTTTCCGAAAGAAAAATGACCTGTCAATGCTACTACAGAAGCCATTGCAATGAAGAATGCCGGTTCAACAATTGTTGAAAAACAAGCTTCACGAGCTGCACCCATACCTTCAAAACTGCTTCCTGTATCCATTGCAGATAATAATGCAAAGAATTTACCCAAACTTAATGAATAAGCAAAGATAATAAAAGCACAAGGTACATTCACAATTGAAATACCGCCTGCCATTGGAACAAATAATGCTGCAAATATTGTTGTAGCAAAACCAACTACAGGAGCAAACTTAAACACCCAAGAAGTCGTTGTACTAATAACGAACTCTTTTTTCATAAGTCTTAAGAAATCCCATAAAGGCTGCCAAATACTTACACCTTTTCTTCCGGCAAAGAATGCCTTTGTTTTCTTAATTACGCCTACCATCAAGAATGGAGCAATTAAAAGAATTAATATATTTATTAATAATATTATTAAATTCATCATTTTAGTTTAATCCTCCAAACCAAATCAGACATACTATTGTCAATACAAGAAATGCTAAACCGTATGAAATGTATTGTTGAATATTACCGCTCTGAATTCTTTCAAATTTAGATAATATTTTTTCATCCCACTTGATAAGAGGTTTAACAATATAAGCTTCTTCAATATCTTCAATATCCTGTTCATAATGAGCTTCACAAGGGAACAATTCCTTTGGTTTTTTGATGTGTGTAACTCTCTTGAACAATGGTTTTAATGTTGATAAGAACAAGCTAACATAAGAAGCTCCGGTATATTGAACGTGAGTATTGCCTCTGTTATAACCGCAACCCCAAGTTGTATGTTCTGCAACTTTTTTGTGAGCAAGCATTTTGCACAAATACAAACCTGTAATCATAGCTGCCAATATCAAGAAGCATATTGACAAGATTTGCATCATACCGATTACAGTCATTGGAACCTCGATAAGTTGTGTTTTTACAAACAAACTTACAGGACCTAAAATTAATGCTACAAATATATGTGGGAACAAACCAATTGTTAATGCAGCAACTGCCAATATAGCCATTGGAACCCACATTGATTTTGGAACATCTTTTTCTACGTGCTCATAAATTTCAGCATTTCTAGGTTGACCCAAGAATGTAATACTTGCTGCTTTTGTGAAGCAAAGCATTGCCATTGTTCCAACCATAGCCAAACCTGCCATTGCTAATATCAATGTTATTAACAACGCAGTATTGCTGCCCAAAGTTCCTTTTAACATACCGAAGTAAATCAAAAATTCACTTACAAATCCGTTAAATGGAGGTAAGCCACTGATTGCAGCTGCACCAATTATAAATAAGAAAGCAGTTTTAGGCATTTTTTTAATCAAGCCGCCCAAAACTTCCATATCTCTTGTATGTGTTCTGTTATAAACAGAACCAGCTCCGAAGAACATTAATTCTTTAAATATAGAGTGGTTTAGAATATGCAAAATTCCACCTGCAAAACCAAGCATTGCAACAAGTGGATTTTCATAAGCCAAGCCTATCATACCCAAACCAATACCAAGACCTATAATACCAATATTTTCTATTGATGAATAAGCCAAAAGTTTTTTCAAATCTCTTTGAGCCAATGCGTATAATATACCATACAATGCAGTGACCAAAGCTATTACGAATACTGTATAAGCAACACTTTTTGTCGGAGTTCCCAACATAAATAAAACTCTCAGGATTCCGTACAAACCGGTTTTAATCATTACACCTGACATAACCGCTGACACATGTGATGGTGCTGCAGGGTGAGCATCCGGTAACCAGTTGTGGAATGGTACAAAACCTGCCTTAATTCCAAAACCGATGAACGCAAGCATAAATATCAAGCTTGCAAACTTATCACCCTGATGAGCATAAGCTGCAAAGTCTGCAAAATTCATACTTCCTGAATGTAAATTTAACATTACAAACGCTGTTAATATAAATAATACAGAGAAGTGCATATAAACCAAATACTTAACACCTGCTTTTATAACTTCCTTCTTCTCGCCTTCGAAGATTACAAGGAAGAATGATGAAAGTGACATTACTTCCCAAACAATTAGGAAGAATAATGCGTTCTGAACAGTTACAACCATTAACATAGACGCAATCAGCATCATCAAAAAGAAACAATGTGATGAAACATTCATGCCTTTGTCTAAATATGGTTTCATATAACCGTTAGCATAAACAGTCCCCAAGAAACTCATTAATGAGATTACTATTACAAAAAATGCAGATAACGGATCAATCACGAAATCTACATTTCCACAAATTGGGGATAAATAAACAGTTTTTACAAGTGGTACACCTGTAAGCAAAACTGCTGCAGCAGGCAATAACATTAACCCTGCTGACAAAAATGAAAAGATAGAGCATACTTTAAATTTCCAATGCTCTTTTACTACAACGGAAAGCAAAGCTCCCAAAAGTAGCATTCCTAGTGATAAAAAATAAATTTCCATAACTACTTACATTCCCAAAACTATGTACTAATTTTTCCATCTACCGTTATATTGCTAACAAAATAAAAATTCAACCCTTACTTTTTCTTTACTAAAAAGAAAAAGTAAGCAAAAAGAAAAGAACACTAATATCGGCTCCTTGGTATAATCTACAAAATTATACAATAACTACAAACTCCGCCTCGAAGTAAAATCTACTAAACAAAAAAGACAAAAAGACTTATCACACATGGTCGGCTTCTAAATCATAACTACAAAATCGTATTAAAATTACTAACTCCGCCTCAAAGTAAAATCTACTAAAACCAAAAAGGCAAGACCGAGTCTACATGCATAGCACTCTACCTCACCCTAACCCTCTCCTGCTAGGAGAGGGAATACGCCAAGCTTGTAGTTTCACCAATGAGGCGAAGCTTGTAAGTTCAATACCATCTTGTAGTTTTTACCAAGCAGCCGACCTTATATGATAAGTCTTTTTGGTTACTTTTTCTACAGAAAAGCTTGTAGTTTCACCAATGAGGCGAAGCTTGTAAGTTCAATACCATCTTGTAG
>URPS01000030.1 GCA_900549855.1 uncultured bacterium
TCCATATGGGTTTTCTTGATTTTATCGGCAAAATGGATAGTACAAAGAGAAAAGCTCCTGTTCAAACTTATTTGGAAGTGAATGATTTAGAAAATTATTTCGTTTCTATAGTAATTTATTATGGCTCTCATAAATATTCAACCATTTTTAGAACAATAAAATTGTAGCTCTTTTATATCTTTAATATATACGCCTTAAATTCAGTATCTATACTATTTTAAGGATTGTAAAACTTTGCAAAAAAATGATTAAAAAAAGGCAATTTGTTAAAACCAAAATACTTTATATAAATGTAAGTATTAGTTAAGAAAAAGGGAAAACAAAATCAAAAGTTTGAAAGCCAAAACGTCAGGCAGAGAACTTAAACCAAATTCTTTTTATACTCTCTCTTAATATCCTCGTGTTTATTTAATGTTTGCCATTTTCAAAACGGCAAACTTTTCTTTTATATAGAAAGTTTTAAACAATTTAAGCCAAATTGCATTGTACAGTTCAAGTTTGTTTAGTCTTTCTTTTTTATTTTTTTAGGCTGTTTGGTTGGTAAAAAATTATTTTCGGTTACAACTTTGGCTCCGGTTCTTTCTTCAAAATCTTCTTTTGCCCTTTTTGCAATATTTCCACCAACTTGTGCTGCTTTTGAGTTTTCCTTCAGTCCAGTCGCATTTTGACTCTCTGCAACTTGTCTTGTTGATAATTCTGCTAAAGCTGTAAAAATGAGTTCTGCTTCCGACATGTGATCTCTAAGATTTTGAGATTTTAAACCCTTTAAATTCTTGTGGTCTTTGACTGACAAACCGCTCCACTCTTGGTGAATAATATTGGTGAGAATAGCGTATTCTTCTCCTTCTGTAATTTCATGGTCTTTCCAATAATCAGTTAGCTTGTTTCGGGTTTCTTGTCCGGTCATTCGCTGTTGAATCCATTTTTCAGAACGACCAAGTTTTTTATATGTTTCTCTTGCTCTATCAATAGCAGTAGATGGGTCTACCATTTCTTTCATTCGTTCATATCCAACTTTAGCGAGCCATTGTTTAACGGGTTCAGCTTTTTTAGAAGGAATAGATTGAATTATTCGCAATAATGTTTCTACATCTGCACAGTCAGTATTATATTTTTTGCCATCTGTGGATTTCAATTTCAGTTGTACGATTTTTTCGTACAACTGACTAAAATCCTCGTCCTCAGTTAGTTTTATCTTTAAATCACTCCAATAACGTCTTGGATTTTTACTTTCTGTAAGGATACTAACGATATCTATTATTGAAAAATACCAATGTTCCGAGTTTTCATCATAATAAGATCTAACTTTATCTTCTCCAAAAAGTTTTAAATCTTCTGCCATTATTAACTCTCCTTCTCACACTTTAACTACAGCTATTATTTTTTAGCTTTCTTTAGTCTGGCATTTAACCCGAATTTCACCAGTTTATTGATTATACTTTGTGGAAGTTTAGATAGTATTTTGGCAGCAAAAGCGTCTTTTCCCACAGTGTAAGAAAGTTTTGGCTTTTTCATTGCATCAACTTTTAAAATAACATCGACAACTTTGTTAACAGAAAGTCCTTTAAGCTCATTTCTTTTTGCATTAGATATCATGAATTCCATTTCTTTTTCATATCCGGAACAATTATTCATGTATTTAGAATTTTCTTTTACTGATTTACCCCAAAGTGGTGTTGAAATTACCCCAGGTTTGATGGATACAATCTGTAGATTCTTTTTGTTTTCAATCAGTAAGGAATTAAAAAACATATCTAAACAACGTTTTGAAGCACAATAAGGCGATATGAACGGAAATACTCCAAAGCTAGCCATTGAGCTTACATTTATAATTTTAGAATTCTCCAAAATTTCCATCAAATTTTGAGTAAATTCTATGTGACCGAAAACATTTACATCGAACTGCCTTCTAATTTCACTCATTTCAATTTTTTCTAACGGACCGGCTATCACGCAACCTGCAATATTTACAAGTGTATCAACTTTTGTACACTTTGATTTAAGGTAATCAGCTGCTAACTTGATTGTTTCCGGCTTTGCATAATCTATATAAAACGGATAAATATTTGTAGATATTTCTGTAAGTTTTTCCAGTTTAGACTTGTCACGATATCCTGCAAAAACAATATTGTCTTGTGCAAGATGTCTGATTAAAGCATCTCCAATACCTGATGTTGCACCGGTAATAATATAAGTTTTAGTCTTCATAAAGCGGTCTCATTAATAATATCGTAGAAATATTAACTTGAAGAAAATCGTGAGATTCGACTTCTTTTTGCGGTACCAATTTTGATTCTAGAGTACAATTTTTTACCGCAATAAACTGCTTATTAGTATTCAAGATATCGGAAAGTAAGCGGCTCTTCTTACCTATTTTAGGCATAAAAACATAGCCTCTGATAATATATTCAGCTGTTTCTATATAAACCTTTTCTCTCCAGGCAGATGTTGTTAGCTCTAAAATTTCCTTATTTTCCATTAATTTTCTCCAATACTAACCTTTGTACCCTTAGTTCATATAAGATTGGAACAATGGTAGATACAATGCCAATGCCATTACAAGAACAATACTACCAATAACAATAAGCATTATAGGCTCAATCATTTTTGTTAATGTATCAATAATCGCATCCAATGTTTTGTCCAAAAAGTTTACACCTTTTTCCAACATTTCACCTAAACGACCGGATTGTTCACCTGTTGCAATCATAAACAATAACATCTTCGGTACAATGCCGGTTGCTTTAAATGCTTGCGAAACTTGCAAACCTTGTTGAACTTTTACAATTGCACTACTTAATTTATTTTTCATAACAGAATTTGTCAATGTAATAACCGCCAAGTGCAAGCAATCGACAATTGGAATACCTGCATCATAAGAAACGCTCATTACAGACAAAAAGTTTGAATAATTTGAAAACATAATCAATTGGTTTAACAAAGGAATCTTCAATACAGCTTTGTCCAAAATTCTTCTAGCAGGCTGCCAAGTTACCATCAAGAAACAGAAGCCTACGAATGCTGCGATGAAAATCGGAATTGTAAACCAATATGTTTTTAAGTAATCACCTGCATTAATCATCATTGCAGTAATCCAAGGCAATGCTTTTTCTTGTTGGTCAAACATGTCTTTGAATGCTGGGAACACAAACGTTAACATAATTATAACAATACAGAATGCCAAAACAATTACAAACATCGGATACATCAATGTTCCGATAACTTTACTTTTAATATTTGCTTGTTTGTTCAACAAATCTTTAATACGGTCAAGCGTTTTTTCCAATTCACCGGATTCTTCACCGGCTTTAATCAGACCGATAAAAATATATCCGAATACTTGTGGATATCTTGCCATTGTATCAGCAAAAGTAGAACCTGCCATGATTTGTGTCTTCAATATTTTAGACATATCACGAATTTTTTTTCTGGCAGCTTCTTGTTCCATAAACATTAATGATTCTACAGCCGGAATACCTGATGTTAAGAGAATTTGGAGTGTCGATATAAAGTCAATTTTTTCAGCCAATGATAAAGATGAAAGTTGTGCTGATTTTTTAGCTTTTGTGTCAACATATTCTTTTAATTCAGTTGGAACAAGTCCCATCTTTCTGATAAGATCTTTGGCATCTTTATAGTCAGATGCAGTAATCTCACCCGAAATAATCTCTTTTCCTTGTTTTAATGCTTTATAACTATATATTGGCATACTAAACCTCTTAACTATTCATTAGCATATCCTAAAACTCTTATAAATTCACTTGAAGTTGTTCTTCCTTCAATGATATGATTTAAACAAGAAGTTTTAAGTGTTCTCATTCCTGCTGCAACTGCAGCTTCTTCTATTTCAATATCGTGTGCACCTTGCGCAATTAGTTTTTTGATTTCTCTGGTTATAGGCATAATTTCATAAATACCTAAACGACCTGCGTAACCAAGATATCCACATTCTTTACATCCTTTTTTGCGATACAATTTTGTTTTGAGTAATTGTTTTTGCAAATCAGGATTTGTTGTAATATGTTTTACTTCTTCTTCGGTCGGAATATATTCTTCCTTACATTTGTCGCACAATCTTCTTACCAATCGTTGAGCAATTACACCGGTTAAAGTTGAAGATACCAAATAATCCTTAGCACCCATCTCAATCAAACGTGTAACCGTTGCGGCAGCAGAGTTTGTGTGGACAGTACTTAATACCAAGTGACCTGTTAGTGCTGCAGATATGGCAACTTCCAGTGTTTCAAAGTCACGAATTTCACCGATAAGTATGATGTCAGGGTCTTGTCTTAAAATCGCTCTCATACAAGATGCAAAAGTAATATCAGCTTTAGTATTAACTTGTGATTGGTTAATGCCTTCCAGCTTAATTTCTATCGGATCTTCAATCGTTGTAATGTTAACATCTTCTTTGTTTAATGATTTTAGTATTGTGTACAAAGTTGTAGTTTTACCGGAACCGGTAGGACCTGATGTCAAAATAATTCCATTCGGAGATTGAACCATGTCGTGAATTTTTTCAATATCCGCATCAGATGCCCCTGGAATAATCATTTTATCACCGGCAGCCTTCAAGCTCACAGCCGGAGCCAAGATACGAATTACAACTTTTTCTTTTCCGGAAACAGGTAGCGTATTTATACGAAAATCGTACATTCTATCGTTATATCTGATAGAAAACGTACCGTCTTGAGGACGACGGTGTTCAGCAATGTTCATTCTTGCCAAAACCTTAAATCTGGTAATAACAGCTTGCTCAATAGACCCCGGAATATCAAGAACTTTTTTTAAAATACCATCGGAACGAACTCTAACAACGTAATATCCGATTCTCGGTTCAATGTGAATATCAGAAGCTTTTGCATCAATCGCATCAGTGATAATTTTATATACAAATTTTGCAACATTACCACTTGCGTCTTGAAGCTCTTTTTCTACCTGCGTCCAGAGGGATTCTTCATCACTATATTGTGCAGACTCTTCTTCAATACTCTGAATAATACGCTCTGTTTCTTTTGCCGTTTGCTCAGTTTTTTTTCTGATTAAATATTCTTTTAAATATTTTTCAAATTCAAAAGTCGGAATACAATAAACATTCAAAGAACGGCCGGTTGAAAGAGATACTTCACGAATAGTATAATTATCATCCGGATGTACCATTGCAACACCAAGTTTATTGCCTTCCATTGACATTATAATAATTTGTTTCTTCTCTACAATATCGTCCGGAAGCATTTTCATTAACGAACGATCTACTTTAATTTGAGCTTTTGAAACAACATCACAACCATACTTTTTCTTTAAATAAGAAACAATTCTATCATATGGTAAATACTCTTTTTCATGAAATATTAAATCAAGAGGAACTTTTCTATCTCTTGCAATTTGCTCACATTCTTGCAACTGTTCTTTTGTAAGCCATCCTATTGATACAAGGATTTCTTCAGCAGAAGGTTCAGCTGTGGTTGCTTTTACTTGCTCATCGTTTGTACCATTAGCAGAGGATACATTTGTTACAGAACTAAAAATTGCACTAAAATCATTTGCTGCAATTGGAATAAATTGCGGATTAAGATTTTGAAATTTTTCTTTTATCAAAGATGTAATTACATTCTTATTGGCGCTTTTATCCTTATTCAAAATTACAAAAAAATCATTTTGACGTTTATCCACTGGAATAAAACCTGATGATTCCATCAGGTTTAATTCAAAATTATTAACATATTCTTTTTTTATGCTATTTTTTAGTTTTTCTAGTTGATTAGACATATCTATTTTTTCTATAAACTATCTGCAACAGAACCTTCACCATCATTGATAACACGTGGAGTAAGCATAATTACAAGTTCAGTTTTAATCTTCTTTGTAGAAGAAGAACGGAAGGCTGCACCGATAACCGGCAAATCGCCAAGTACAGGTAATTTCATTACAGTCTTTTGGTCAGATTCCTGAATTAAACCACCGATTACAAGTGTTTCACCATCTTTAACTCTTACATTTTTCAAATCAAGTTTTCTTCTGCTCATCAAAGTTGCAGCAACGTCATTGTGATCCGTTGACCCTGGTGACAAAATACGTTCATTTTCTGTTACATAATCAGGTTTGATGTTCATAGTTACATAACCATCCGGTGAAATGAACGGAGTCAATGTAACTTTTATACCTTTATCTTTACCAATTGTATATGTTCTTTGTGCAGAACCAGTAGAGCCTTGACCATTAGCAGTAGAAGTTAAATATTCTGATGTAACTTTTTCTACGTAATCTTGAGTTAAGTCAATAACAGATTCTTGTCCATTTGTAATTAATAATTTAGGATTTGCAAGAACTCTACCTTTACCGCTGGAAATCATATATTGCATTTGCCAAGAGATATATGCATTATTGCCGTACCAAGCTTCTTGAGGAACATTTCCATCTTTCAATGTTCCATCCGGTTGCAACATTTGAACAGGAATGAATTTTTTTGTTCCAGGAGAAGATAATCTTCCAACATTAGTCTTACCATCACTGCCATTAAAAGAGAATTTCCAAGCTTTTGAATCAATATTCCAACTATTTTGGAATTCTTTGCTTCCTGTTTCATTCAATTCTACAATAGAAACTTCCAAATACGCTTGAGGTTGTTTCATATCATTAGCTTTGATGAATTGTTCAACCATTTTTTGTTGTTCTTCAGAACCACCCATTACGGTAATAGTTCCTCTTTGTGTAAAGTATGCAACAGACAAGTTTTGCATATCAAATGGTGATGCCCCATTACCTGTAGCACCAGAAGATACTGTACAAGCAACTGTACCTTCACCCAATTTAATATCATTTTCTCCGCCGGTTGAAGCAGCACCACCGGTGACAATACCAGCCGCTCCGCCTGATGAAGTACCCATACCAGGAGATGGAGCTATATCAAGTTCCGGCCCCTTGCTTCCTGAAGAACCTGAGACACCTCTTGATGGGAACAATGTGTTACAAATCATATCTGCCATCTCAGCAGGTGTTGTATGATTTACAGCAAATGTTCGAGAAAGTGGCTCTCTATCTAGCTGTGCAATAACTTTTTCAACGATTGCTGCATCTGATTTCATTCCAAATACGATAATTTCATTAGTAGCTGAGTTTACTGTAGCAGCCTCAACTCCAGAAATACCAGCTCGTTTCATTCCAAATACGTTTTTATTCAAAAATTCGGCAATTTTCGCAGCACCTACATATTTTACAGGAAAAACCATCATTTCCTGTTTAGAAAATGCTGCATTGTCTTGACTTGTCTTTGATAAAATAATCAAAGTATTATTTTGTGTGTAATAGTTCAATCCTGCAATTTGTAATACAAGATTAAATGCATCATTGATTGGCATATTTACCAAATCAAGAGTTACTTTACCTTTTACTGAATCGTGAAAAACAATGTTCATACCTGCTTTATCAGCAAACATTCTCAAAACTTGTTTTACATCTGAATCTCTTAATGACAAAGTAATTTTGTCGTTTTTATTAGTAAGCCTTACATCTCCTGACAAAGTCATATCAGAATATGGTTGAGCACTACAAGTTAACGGTGCGATACCAGAAGGTGCCATAAACGCCACTAATAAGGCAACTGACATTAATCTTTTTATATGATTATATTTCATCTTCTTTCCCCTCCGAATTTTTTGCTTAAGTTGGAAACATGGTTATAGTTTACAGAGCCTTCTGTTAATATCTGTCCAATACCAGCTTTATAAGTATTGTTACCCAATTTTACAGTAACACTATCCTGAGCGATATTAAGAACTTTATAATTATTTACAACATCACCTTTCTTAACCAGATAGTCGTTACCTTCAATATTCAATATTGCAGAAGGGCTGTATTTGTCATACAAAATACCAGACACAACAGTATCCATAACCTTAGCTGCATCTGAATTTTCATTAACAAATTCCGGCGGTTCAAGTAAATCATATTTAGGAACATCGTTCACAATAGGCTTCTTTCCGCTAAAATCACGATACGGCAGGAATGGGTTTGCTTTTACCGTTCCAGCCGGAATAGAAATTAAGTTTTTCTTTGTTGCAGTAACAGCAGCCGGAGCTGTTGCCATTGTCAATAAACCTTCTTCGCTCAACTCAACAGTTCTATTGCTACTACTAAGAATGCAAGAAACTGCTATAACCGGAATTGCAATCAGTGCAATTGCAACCGGTATGAATAACTTAGGAGCAAACGTCATACCTTTACCGCTAACTTTTGCTATTAGTTCGTCAGCTGTTAAAGTAAGAGCGTCAGCAGGTTTTTCTTTTTTCTTCATATAATTGCGCATATTCATATACTTCTAACTACTAAATTGCTTCTCTCGTCAAACATCATACAATAAGTTCTCTAGGATTGAAATCCTATGTTTATACTATTCTATTCAAGTTTATGCTCAAATTTGTATAAAGAACCCCGTAACACAAACCTATATTAATAATATCATAATTTTACCAGATTGCAATCAATCAAGTATTTGTTACATTTCTTAAGTTGGGATGGGGGAGTGAGTGGTGAATAGTGAGGGGTGAGTGGTTGTTGTATCACTGCTCGGGCTTTTCGTCTTCAACATACTGAACAAAAGCGTAAGCGTTGAAATCTAAGCAGCCTGCGATAATTTTTACAAATTGTTCGTTATAAGGAACCAACTTTACAAAATCTATGCTATCCGAATCATAATCATCATTTGTTTCACTTGCTCTAACTTTACCTTTAAAATACTGTGATTGATAAAACATAAGAAAAATATTGTTCTCTTCGTCTTTTTTAGCAATTATTTTGTAAAATCCCTTTTCTAATATTTGCCCATCAATAACTAAATTTACCGGTATATTTAACAAAAGACCCTCATCCGTCTTTTTTAACGGATCAAGACTTTTGATTTCACTATTAGGATTCAAATCAGGATGTAAGCTAGTTCCACCACCACCGATTTTCCTAATCAAACGTTTGCGCTGTCTGGCTTCTTTTTTCTTTTGATTTTTCTCTAACGTGTCAATTGCTTGTTCAAATTCTTTATTTGTAATTGATTTTTGTCCATCCCAAGCTTTATCAAGACCTGAAAAATCATCCCAATCTTCTGCATAACAAAGTGGAACAACTCCAAGCATAAATATTAAAAGCGTTATAAAAATTCTCTTCATATATTTATTATTTAACAAAAGAACTTAAAAAGTAAATATTTTACTTAAAACTTTTACTTTTCAGTAATATCGTGTATAATGGGTATTAAAGATACAAAAGAAGAGAGTTTTGATGTTGGATACCAATGTAATAATCATTATTGTGGCTTTTGTGGTTGCTATTGCAGCCATCTACATTTTGTATTCAATAATTCTTTTTCAAGGCGGTTCCGGCAAAAAGGGCGAAGAACTCCAACTTTCAACTAAAAACATCCTAGAACAAGTACAGGTTCTTTATGATAAGCAAGAATACACTTTGGTTCAGCTTTTAGCGACAAAATATTTGGATAGAGTCCCAGGGCACATTGACGTTCGTGTTTATTTGGCAAAAGCTTATTTTGCTGATAGAAAATATAATCAGGCAATTAAGCAATGTTCTATTATATTAAAGAAAAAGCCAAACAGCATTGATACAAGAAGAGTACTTGGCGATTGTTATATCAAAAAACAAGCTCTTATGAAAGCTATTAAAGAGTATGAATTCTTATTTGAGAAAAATAGAAACGATAAAGAAATTGTTAGGACTCTTGCGGAATTATACAGAGAAACGGATCAAATATTTTCTTCAATTAATGCTTATCAAGTTCTTTCGGATTTATTGGATTTGGATGAAGAAATTGCAGAAGTTCAATCTATACTTGCGGAGCTAAATGAAGAGGCGCACGATTATCCTGCTGCGTTTGAAGCTTATAAAAGAAGACTGGGAATTTATCCTACAGATATTGATACAAATAAAAAGTTGACAGAACTTTATATCAAAATTAAGAATTTTCCAATTGCGATTGAAACTCTTTTGTACATGTTAACATTTGTTAATGATGCAAAGAATTTACTTTGGGTATACGAAACATTGGTTTCTTTATATGTAGAAACAGAAGATTATGAGAAGGCTATTGAATATTCAGAAAAGCTTTTGGATGTTCAAGGTGCCGATAATTTTAAAATTCGTAATGATATTGCAGGTTTCAATATTAAACTCAAGCGTTATATGGAAGGTGTTTCTATTCTGGAAGATTTAGCAATGATGTCACAAAACGGATTTGATGTAACTTTGGAACTGGCTGATGCTTATATTCAACAGAAAGAATATCAAAAAGCTCTGGATAAATATAAATTATTGATGGACAAAGCAACTCCAAGAGAAGCAAAAACTTTGAATCTGCTTTTCTGCGAGCTTTATATCAAATGGGGAGTTGAGATGGCAGAACAGAAAAAGTATGACGAGTCTTTTGAGTATTTGAAAGATGCCTCTCAATATAACACTCTTAATCCTGAAATTTATTATTATGTTGCAAAAAATCATTATCAATTGAGAAATTATACATCTTGTATTGAAGCTATAAACAAGGCTTTGGAATATGATAAACGTGGAGATGAAAAGCCTAAATACTTGTTATTATTATCAGATGCACACCACCAGTTAGGCAATTTCTTTGAAGAAAAGAAATCTTTAACAGATTTATTGAAAGTGGATGAAAAAAATGCTGAAGGACTATATCGTGTGGGCTTAATGTACGCAGCACAACATGATATTAAAAATGCCGAGGAGTCATTTAAAAAAGCCCTTGTATATAAGCCTGATTTAATTCAGGCTAAATACAATTTGGCTCTTTTGTATGAAAATAATAATAGAGATAAAGCAAAGGAACTTTATATAGAAATTCTAGAGCAAGATCCTTCTTATGAAGAAGCAAAAAATGCTCTTGCGGATTTATCAACTTCAGAACTTTTCTAAATATTCTAAATATCTTCCGGCAAATAAATAACTGTGTCACTTAAATAATTTCTGGTATCTTCTGCAGAAGAAAATCTTGGTACAATATTTTGGTAATCACGTACTACAGATAAAATATCATCAACAGACATTTTAATAATTCTTCTTCCGCCATTTTCTGATTCAATGATTCTTGCCATTTTTACCTCTCTTGCTACAAGCAATCAGATACAGATCCCTTTGAGGTTGTATTTTATCCTCGCCCCTTGTTAGAGGTGCTACACACGTAGAAAAGTTACAAGATTATTTCTTTTCACTCTTCATTCCTTGTTGGAGGTGCTACGCACGTAGAAATGTTACGAGATTGTTTCTTTTCACTCTTCATTCCTTGTTGGAAGTGTTACGCACGTAGAAATGTTCAGAGTTTATCTCTCCCCACCCCTCGCCCCTTGTGGGAGAGGGTAGAATTTCAAGTTGAGCTGTGCGAAACTTAGAAATTCGGGTGAGGGGGAATCCAGTATTCTTTTTGCTTGTAACAATATTAACGGCAAAAAATTATAAAACTTTAGAAATATCAAGCGTTTGCGTTAGGAAACACTTCTCCGCTTTGAATATAAATTTCAAACTCTTCTTGAATATTTACACTAGCTGCAGTAATAATATATTCATCAAAGTGGTACTTTTTAAACTTTTGAGCAGGTTTTCCTAATTTATATTCTGCTTCATACTTTGTCCATTCATTGTAAAACTCTTCCAAGGTATTACACTTAAACCCCATTCTTTTTGAAATTTCACCAAAGTCACGAAGCTTAATTTTTTCGATATCAATACCGCAGTCATAATTAGAAAAACCAAGGGCAATAAAATCATTACTATGACTTATACTAAAAAATTTTTCACGGCTTTTTAAGAACGGTTTTTTCCCATTGAAAATTATTTCTCTATTTTCAATACCGTAAAAATCTCTTAATATTCTGTCTACCATTAGATATGAAAAACAATGCTCATTCCATTTTTTAGGATTACTGATTTCTTTTTTTTGAAATTGTTTCAATAAATCCATGTGTACGTTGTCTGCATCAATGATTTCTATTACAAATATGTCCATGAGATTTATTATATTATAAAAAGGTTATTGGTGCATCATTATATGCACCAATAACCTAAAAAAACACCAAAGGCGGCTCGAAGAGGCGCCTTTGGTAATAAATATCTTCTGCTATCAAAAAACTACTTAGAAGAACCAGCCTTCTCAATAATTTCTTTTTCAATATTAGCAGGAACTTGGTCATAGTTGTGGAATTCCATAGAGAATGTACCACGACCTTGAGTGTTAGATCTCAAGTCTGTTGCGTAACCGAACATGTTAGCCAATGGAACTAATGCTCTAACGATTACGTTACCAGTGTTACCTTGTGGTTCTTGACCTTCAACACGACCACGTCTTCTTGAAATATCACCGATGATTGTACCTGTGAATTCATCAGGAATTTCAATCTCAACTTTCATCATAGGTTCAAGGATACAAGGTTGAGCTTTTCTACAACCTTCTTTGATAGCCATAGAACCGGCAATCTTGAACGCCATTTCAGAAGAGTCAACTTCGTGGTATGAACCATCATAAAGTTCAACTTTAACGTCTATCATAGGATATCCAGCTAAGATACCGCCTTCAAGAGCTTCTTCCATACCTTTTCTTGCAGGTTCAATGTATTCTCTAGGAATAGCACCACCGACGATTTTGTTTTCAAATACAAATCCTGCATTTTCTTCTGCTGGAGAAATTCTAACTTTAACGTGACCATATTGACCTTTACCACCTGATTGACGAACAAATTTAGAATCTTGATCAGCGTTTCCTCTGATTGTTTCTCTGTAAGCAACTTGTGGTTTACCAATGTTAGCTTCGACTTTGAATTCTCTTAACATACGGTCAACGATGATGTCTAAGTGAAGTTCACCCATACCAGAAATGATTGTTTGACCAGTTTCTGTATCAGATTTAACTCTGAATGATGGATCTTCTTCTGCAAGTTTTTGAAGAGCGATACCCATTTTATCTTGGTCAGCTTTTGTTTTTGGTTCAATAGCTACAGAAATAACTGGTTCTGGGAATGTCATTCTTTCCAAGATAATTGGAGCTTTTTCATCACATAATGTATCACCGGTTGTTGTATCTTTCAAACCAACTGCTGCACAAATGTCACCAGCGTAAACTTCAGTTTCTTCAAGTCTTTGGTCAGCATACATACGAACCAATCTTGAAATACGTTCTTTCTTGCCGTTAGTTGAGTTAAGAACGTAAGAACCAGAAGTGATAACACCAGAGTAAACTCTTAAGAATGTTAATCTACCTACGAATGGGTCAGTCATAACCTTGAATGAAAGAGCTGAGAATGGTTCAGAGTCAGAAGAATGTCTTTCAACTTTTGTTCCGTCTTCTAATTCACCTTCGATAGCTTTTACATCTACCGGTGATGGCATATAATCAACAACTGCGTTTAATAATAATTGAACACCTTTGTTTTTGAACGCTGTACCACAAGTTACAGGAACGATTTTGTTGTCACAAACTGCTTTTCTTAATGCAGCTTTTAATTCATCAATAGTGATTGAATCAGGATCTTCAAAGAATTTTTCCATCAAAGCATCGTCTTCAGCAGCAATTGCTTCAACCATAGCATCGTGGTATTCTTTTGCTTTTTCGGCCATATCAGCAGGAATATCTTCTTCCTTAATATCTGTACCTAAGTCATTTGTATAAATTTCAGCTTTCATTGTCATCAAGTCAATCAAACCTGTGAATTTATCTTCAGCACCGATAGGTAATTGAAGAGGAACAGCGTTAGCACCTAATCTGTTTTTGATTTGGTCTACAACTCTGTAGAAATCTGCACCTGTTCTGTCCATTTTGTTTACGAATACCATTCTAGGTACTTCGTATCTGTTAGCTTGACGCCAAACTGTTTCAGATTGTGATTGAACACCACCAACTGCACAGAATACAGCAACAACACCGTCTAATACACGAAGTGAACGTTCTACTTCAATTGTGAAGTCAACGTGCCCAGGGGTATCAATGATGTTGATTTGGTGTCCTTTCCAAGTAGCTGTAACAGCTGCTGATTGGATTGTGATACCTCTTTCTTTTTCTTGTTCCATAAAGTCAGTTACAGCTGCACCATCGTGAGTTTCACCGATTTTATGTGTTTTACCTGTATAGAACAGGATACGTTCAGTTGTAGTGGTTTTACCTGCATCGATGTGAGCAGCAATACCAATATTTCTGATCTTTTCTAATGGAGTTTTTCTAGCCATTTTCTTAGTTTCCTTTATATTTTTACTACTACTATTTACTACTGTCGCCAGTATAGATATTGTCGCATGAACATGTTTTCAGTACAAGTGGCAATAAAATTGTTGGTTTTTGGTTATTTTTTAATGCCAAAAGAAAAAAGGCGAAGTGTAAGTGCTCCGCCTTCTTCAATCTCTGTTAATTTTGTAATTTACAAAACTTATACACTAACTTTCATTGTATTAGCAATGATTTCGTTAAAGCTGTCAGCTTTCAAGCTAGCGCCACCAACCAAAGCTCCGTCGATGTCAGATTGTGACATTTGTTCTTCGATTGTATTAGGTTTTACAGAACCACCGTAAAGAATTCTGATTGAATCACCGGCAGAAGTTGAAGAAACTTCTTTAACAACATTTCTAATCATAGCAATAACTCTGTTAGCTTCTTTGCTGTCGCAAGTTTTACCGGTACCGATAGCCCAGATTGGTTCGTAAGCGATAACTGATTTTGCAACTTCTTCTTCTGATAAACCGTTTAAAGCAGCTCTGATTTGAGATGCGATGTGTTCATCAGTAACACCAGCTTCTCTTTGTTCAAGAGTTTCACCACAGCAGATGATAGGAATTAAACCGCCAGCTAAGATTGCTTTAGCCTTTTTGTTAATCATTTCGTCTGTTTCAGAGAAGTATTGTCTTCTTTCTGAGTGACCGATGATAACGTGTGAGCAACCTGCATCAGCTAACATTTCTACAGAAACTTCACCAGTGAAAGCACCTGATTTTTCCCAGTGACAGTTTTGACCTGCGATAGCGATTTTATCGCATCCAGAACCACAAGAACATTTTTCGCTGTTTACAACGCTCAATGAAGTGAATACAGGAGCTATAACGATTTCTGGCAATTGTTCTGCTGAAAAATCTTTAGCAAAATTCTTTATACCTTGTACCAATGCTTTAGCATCAGATTGAAGTAAATTCATTTTCCAGTTTCCTGCAATAATTGGTTTTCTTGACATAATTTTCTCCTTCTTTAGGCAAAGCCTTCTATTTTAAGACCTACCTTTTATTATTTCTATACTTGAATATTAGAATAAACGCAAATAAAAGTAAATAAGTCCTCAGTAAAAAATGAACAATTCCCGCTATTTTTCGTTATACTAGTATAGAGGTCATATTATGGATAAGAAATGTTCAAAATACGAAGGATTATTTGTTTTTTCTGACGAAGAAACGTTGAAATCGCATCTTAACGAATGTGAAGAATGCCGTTTGGAGCAGGAAAAAATGGACAAAGTTTCTGATTTAATAAATGAAGTAAAATTTTATTATCACGCAAAAAGAAAAAGAAAACCTTTTCTAAAAGCTGCTTGTGTTGCAATATTTTTGTTGTTCACAACTGTAACTTTCGGCATTTATGAAAACTACGATGTTATGATGGATACTTTACAATATGGTGAAACACTTTCAGCAGAGGATTTAGGATTTCCTGTAGATTCTTACGGGCTCATTGCGGTGGATGAATGAATTTTAACGAAATAATAGAAACAAATAAAAACAACATAAAAAATATAATAAGACTTATTACAAAAAGTGAAAACGAGGACTTGGAGCAGGAAGTCTATATTAAGCTGTGGAAAAATTCTGATAAATATAAAGAACAAGGTTCAATGAAAAGTTGGATTGGCACTATTGCAAAAAATACTTCAAAGGATTATTTGAAATCAGCAATGGTTAGAAATGAACAAAATTCAACTTCTGATGAGTTTGTGATAACAAGTATAAAAGACAAGAAAACAACACCGGAAGATAGAGTTTTGGCGAGCGAACGCCAAAAAAGAATTATTAAAGCAATTGACAGTTTAAAGCCTAAACTTCGTGAAACTATTATGCTATGCGAAATTTACGGTTACACTTATGAAGAGGCTGCGGAAAAACTCAATTGCCCAATTGGAACAATAAAATCAAGAATTTATAACGCAAAAAAAGAATTAGCAGAAAAATTAGAAGATTTATTATAGAAAGGTATTAAAATGAAAAAATTAGCAATTTTAGCAAGTGCTCTATGTATTTTTGCAACATCCGGAATGGCAGTAAATGCGGCTCCTGTAGCACCTGGCAACCATCAGCCGCCACAAATGTCAAGAGAAGAAATGATGAAGCAAAGAAAAGCACATGAAGCTGCTTTTGAACAAAAATTAGGTTTGACAGAAGCACAAAAGGCAAAAGCCAAAGAACTTCGTATAGAAGGACATAAAAAAATGCGACCTGTCATGGAAGAAATTAAATCTAAAAAACAAGAAGCAGAGGCTATAAAACGTTCTAGAATGGCGATTAGAATGCAAGAGGAAGAGTTGGCTAAAATTGATGCTGACTTGAAAGTTCTTGAAAAGAAAGCGCATAAAATTAGACAACAAAATATGAAAGATTTTGAATCAATCTTGACAAAAGACCAGAAAAAAATCTTGAACCAGATGAAAGAAGAAGGTAGAAAGAACTTTGAAAAAGGTAACTGCCCTCCACCACCATGCCCTTAGTAAAAAATTAAAATAATCTATCAAAACACCCATCCCAACCTTCTTTTGTTAGGAATAGCTAGGATGGGTATTTTTTCGTAGGACAATTTGAAAAAATACTGTCCACTAGCATTCTTATTTTTTATACAGCTAGAGAATGATTGCAACCTTTCTGAACAAGTTTATGCTATCAACAATTTATTTACCCAATCTTAATATAAGCTTTGAAAATCTTATTAGAAATTGTATCATCAAAAGCCGCTTGAATTTTATCGAGCGGATAAACAGTTGTTAAGTCTTTTACATTGACTCTACCTGATATTAAAAGATTATATGAATCTTTCAAATCCGCAGGGGATGGAGAATAACTTCCCATTACAGTTAACTCTTTGTAATAAATTTCGTTATTTGGATAACCGTTATTTAATGGTGTGCTAGAAAAAACAAGTATTTTGCCGCCTTGTCTTACGGCTTTTAAAGCTACATCAATTGCTTTATCAGCACCGGATGTCATAAATACAGCATCAACTCCAAAACCTTCTGTATTGTTTTTTATGATATTTTCAAATTCATCAAGATTTCTGGAATTAAATGCCTTTATTCCTCTGCTATTAGCAAGTTCAATTCTATTTTCAATCAAATCACAGCCAAAAACTTTATATCCAAGAGCTTTTAATCCTTCTCCCATAAGCAAACCGATTGAACCCAAACCGACAACAAGAACAGAATCTCCTGCTTTTAACTCACACCTTTTAATTGCTCTTATGCAGCAGCCAAGGGGTTCATAAAAAGAGATTTCTTCATCAGTCATATTATCAGGAACCAGATAAGCAACATTTTGAAGATGTTCCTCTGATACGAAAACTTTTTCACTGAATCCTCCTGGGATAATATTTGTTTTCTTAAAATGTTCACACATAGAAACATTACCATGCCTACAATATTTGCATTCTCCGCAAGGAATGTGATGTGATGTTACAATTTTATCTCCAATCTTGAAATTAGTATCGGAATTGATTTCTAAAATCTTTGCAACAATTTCATGACCCAAAACAGCACCATTGTGTACAATCTTGTGTTTAAATTTAACAATATCTGAACCGCATAATCCGCAGCCTAAAACTTGTACTATAGCGCCTTTGCGGTTTTCTAATTTAACATCTTCCATCTCTTTTATAATAATATTTTCATCATGAACTTGTGCTGTTTTCATAATTTCCTCTTTATCAATATTCATTTTTTACTCTGGCAAATTTTGTATTTGCATAAAAATACTTCAAAATCTGATACGCATTATATCCACGCTTTGCAAGATTATTTGCGCCATATTGGCTCATTCCGACACCATGCCCATTCTTTTTTACACCATCATCAAAAGATGGAACTGATTTTAAGAACGGTAAATCATGTGACCAAACTTGTCCTCCTGTATTTGTTCTTCCCCCAGCAGATGCGGAATAATATGCCGGAACAATTTTGCCTTGACATACAAGTACAATACCTGCTGTTTCTTCGACAGCTTCATTTGTGTTAACTTTTTCTGCGCTTGCTCCGCCATAAGCTTGATCTTCCGGAGTATCTTTTAAATCATATCCATATTTCGCACGTTTACCACGATTTGCAATTGCATAACTTCTTGCTGCAATTGCTTGAGCTTTGTGTGCCTCATGTTCCCAGCTTGAAGGCATTTCAGATGGTACAACTCCACGCAAATATTTTTCTAGCGGAATATCATTTATAACCGTAAGGCTATCGCCATCATTTATAATTTTAAATTTTCCACGATACCATTTTCTTTTTACGCTAACAAACCCGTTTTCTTCCGGTTTAATTACTATTTTATTCGCTTTCATTTTGTTCCACTGACCGTCAACCTTAATTGCAATTACACCATGATAAGGTTTAAGCTCGTATCCTTTCATCTTATCCATGACAAAAATTAATTTATTTGTATCGCAATTAATGACTTCAGCTTTTGTAGATGCGCCGACAAAAGTCCTGTTTACATGGGTTTGCAACCCTATCTTGATTGCCCAAGAGGGTGTGCATAAAATCAGAAATGTAATTAAAAATATTAAAGCTCTTCTAATCCCCATATTTTTATTATACATCAAGAAATTTGACAAACTAAAAATAAGTATAAAATATAAAAAAATCATAAAATTTTAAAATCTTACAAACTTAAAAACCACCATGCCTGTTGGTTTTAAGCTAACAAGAAAATCTATCTTTTTTCTAAAAATTGTTTGTCAATACCGAAATCGGATATTACTAATGTAAACTTTTATTAAGTTGGATTTTCTTATGTAATCATGGGGGGCATGGGGGAATGTAAAAATTTTAACGAAATATTTTACTTGATAAAAAGATTGGAAAATTATACTATATACACATACCTGAAAGGAGTGATGGCTACAAGACTTGGGAAGGAAGAAAGATAGAAAATTTTTGTAAAAGTTTTCATATTTATACCGAGGAGAAAGAGAAAAATCTAACTTTAAGTTTTTTACAAATCAAAATTAAAAAATTTTATTTATTATTAAAAACATTTACCTTTAAAACAAGTTAAATTATTTTCACAAATCAATAATGGATTTGGATACCAGAATTTTGGGGTAGGAGATTATTGGGTTAATTTAAGGTTTCCCGTTTTTTATTGGAAACCTTTTATTTTTTTATTATTTTGCGAATAAATAAATCGGTTAATAAATTCTTTTTTGTTGTAGTAAAAACGCAACAGACCAATTTTATCTCATCTTATATGGACACAGATGGTACCTGAAACATACTTCTATCAACTTCATTAAAATTGGTGATAATACCGGACAAACCATCTATGCCTTGATAAAACTCTACAGGCTCCATAGAATCCACTGCAATAATTTTTCCAATTCCTGCAGATTTTGCAGCATTAATTCCGGCAATAGCATCTTCAAACACAAGACAATCTTTAGGATTCAAGCCGATTTTTTCTGCAGCAATCAAGAAAATATCAGGTGCAGGCTTCCCCGGAATTTTACCGTTTGAATACACAATTTTATCCAAATCAAACCATTTTGCTAAATTAAATTCTTTTATATAAAATTCAACATTATCCCACTCAGACATAGTTGCAATCGTGCGTGGAATATTATTTTCTTTCAAGAAATCCAAAAACTCTACAGCCCCAGGGGCAAGTTTAAAGTTTTCCGGATCCAATAAACATCTTTTTCTATAAACAGCTTCTTTTTCTTTTGCGTACTTTTCAACCATTTCTTTAGAAGGTTTTTTACCGATTGCGTATTCAATAATATCTTCGTTTGTATGCCCAAACATCTTATCACGCATTTCTTCGTACGTAAAAGCTGTTCCTCTAATCATTTTAGAGTACTCTTCCCAAGCTTCATAATGAAGTTTGGAATCCCAATATAATGTTCCATTAAAATCAAAAATTACACCATTCATAATAAAATTATACAAGAAAAATATGTTATAATAAATTTATGAAAAGATTTATTTGTATTGTGTCTATATTATGTTTTACACTTCCGGCTCTTGCAGGACAATATCCGATAAGTCAGGCACAACAATATCCACAATACCAAACACAAAAAATACAAAGCATGCCGGTCGGAACTTTTAAAAAAAGAAAAGACGGTACAATTGTTCAATATAACGATAAAGGTAAGAAAATAGGTACATATAAATTAAGCGGAAACAAGCTTGTAAACCCAAAAAGATAAGGTATAGTATGAATTTCAGTTTAAACCTTGATGATATTAAATACGTAAAAATCATATACAAAGACAAAGATAATAGCGCTCATTGCGTAAAAGCTGCCATTCGCACGATTAATGACAGGCAGATATATGTTTGCGCAAAACAAGAAAATTCTATAAATATAAAAACACCGCAAGAAATAACTTTAAGCTTTATTTGTGAAAATGGACTTTATCGAACAAAAACTGAACTTATATATGTTGAACATAAAGAACCTTATGTCTTCTTTACAATCAAAACTCCGCAAGGTATTGAATATCAACAAAATAGAGAATACTTTAGAGTTCGAATGAATGAGAAAGCAACTCTTTATACTTCAACTTCCAAAATCAATTGTAATATATACGACATATCAGCTAGTGGTATAAGATTGAGTCTTGATAAAAAATACGATATTTCCGAAAAAGTTGAAATAGAAATAAATTTTAATGATAAAAGCGTTCGTGTTAAAGCTAAATTTGTTCGCTTTGATATTGAAGCTGAAAATATAAAAGCTGCGTTTCATTTTTATAGCATGCCGGAAAATATCAGAGATGTTATTGCGCAAAAGTGTATCCAAAAACAATTGCAAGATAAAAGGAATAGCTTGAAATAGTAATTCTTGAAAGAATGTAAAATTTTGTAACGAAAACGCAATTTTTTCAAAAAACATGTTTTTAACTATATAGAAGTGTAATGAAGCTCTGTGGAGGTTTGACATGTACAGTTATAATGTAGCATTTTGTCGTGGTGGTGAAACAACCGGTAGTGTTGGAAAACGTCCTGCTGTAGATGATAACAAACAGCTTGTGAAACCTGCATCCTTCGATACAGTTGAAATTGGAGATACTGTAAATTTTAGAGGTCGAGGGGAAGAAAAATCTTCAATTGGTGGTAAGATTCTTAAAACCGGCATGCTTGCGGCTCTTGTAGTTGGTGGGCTAGGTTATGCGCATAAAGCCAATTTAGTCGGAAAGCTTAAAGGTGGCAAAGTTAAAGATATTCTTAAAAAATACTGGTTCTTATTACTAGTTGCTATTGGTTTACTAGTATATGTAGTTGTTTATTGTGTGCAAGCTTATTCAAATCGTACTGTTTATGTTGACGCAAAACAAGAAGATGGTAAGTCTATTGTTTATACTTTAAATAATGAAAATTATTATGCGGATGACTTATATGAAGATTTATATGCATCTCTAGGTGAGAGTGCTTCTTTAGTTAAATGGTCAAAGGATGTTATTACTTCTGCAGTAGATACAACTGATGAAGTAAGCAACATGGCTAATAATTATTACTCTTATATTGTTTCTCAAAATGATAAGACTAAGATTGATACATCACTAAAGAACAGTGGTTACGCAAATGGTTTTGATGATTTAAAAGAATATTGTCTAGATATGGTTAAGTCTCAATTATTCTATAATGACTATTTCCGTAATAACTTTGATACTTATGTACCAAAATTACTTGAAACATTAAAGCCTCGTAAGGTTTATCACATTTTAGTTAAGGTAGCTGATGTAGGAAGCGCAACTGGAGATAACGGCTCAACTGTAAGAAGTGCTAACTTAACAACAGAGGAAGCTGAAAAGTACAACGCAGTTATTTCTGCTTTAGAAAATGGTGATGATTTCAAGGAAATCGCTAAGAAATATTCAGATGATGGTAGTGCAAGTGATGGTGGCTACTTAGGTATCTATACAACAACAAGTTCTAAGAGTACTTTTGTGAGTGAGTTTGCTGATGCGTTAAATGAAGCTGAAACAGGTAGTGTAACAGAACCTGTACTTAGCCAATATGGTTATCATTGGATTTATACAGAAGAAGTTAGCAATGATGAACTTAAGGAAAGTGATCAATTCTTAAGTGAAGTAGCTAATAACTATAGTTTCGCCTCTATTAAGGCTGTAAAAGAAAAGAGTGATGAATTAGGTTTTGAAATCGTTAGTGATAAGCTTAATGAAATCATCAATAGCTATATCGAATTAGCTGATAAAGAATTAAATGGAAGCGAGGAAGCTGAATAGTCAACTACCCACGGTTAAATCCGTAGACTTGTAATAAGCCTAGTTGATTAGACTAAGGAGAAAACTTTAAGTTAATATCCTACGTTATATAAGAATATATAGTTACCTACAAATGTATAGCCAAGTTTGTAGCTCTAAGGTATGTGATTAAACAGTTTTGATGGGTAAAAACAGTGTTGCGTATTTAAAAACCTTATATAACATTGTCGATGGCTACATTACAAATCGTAAGATTTGAATTATCTATTAAGTTAGATAGAAAGGAAAGTTTATGCAAGTAGTATATGTATTAAACAAAGATGGATTACCACTTATGCCAACGCATAAACTGGGTAAAGTAAGACATCTTTTAAAAGATGGTAAAGCAAAAATTGTTAAGCGTAATCCATTTACTATTCAACTAAATTATGAGTGTGGTAATTACATTCAACCAATTACATTAGGAGTTGACGCTGGTTCTAAACACATAGGACTAAGCGCCTCAACAGAAAAAGAAGAACTATATTCTTCTGATGTAGAACTTCGTAAAGATATTGTTGATTTATTATCAACACGTAGACAAAACAGAAGAACAAGACGCAATCATCTAAGATACCGTCCAGCAAGATTTGATAATCGTAAAAAAGAAGATAGTTGGCTAGCACCATCTATTAGACAAAAGATTGATTCTCATTTAAAGGTAATTGAAGATGTACATAAGATTCTGCCTATCACAAACATTATTGTAGAAGTTGCATCGTTTGATACTCAACTTTTAAAAGCTGAGGCTGAAGGCAAAACCATTAGTGGTACTGATTACCAAAAAGGCGAAATGTTAGGTTATAACACTCGTGAGTATGTATTATTTAGAGATAATCACACTTGCCAACATTGTCATGGTAAATCCAAAGATAAGGTATTAGAGGTTCATCATCTTGAAAGTCGTAAAACAGGTAGTAATGCACCAAATAACTTAATCACTTTATGTAAAACATGTCACGAAGCATATCATAAAGGAAAAATAGAATTAAAACAAAAACGAGGTGCTAAATATAATGACGCTGCCTTTATAGGTATTATGAGATGGGCTTTCTACAACAAACTTAAAGAAATCTATCCAAACGTTTCTTTAACTTATGGATATATAACCAAATATAATCGCATTAATTTAGGTTTAGAAAAAGAACATTATAACGATGCTTATTGTATTGCTGGAAATTTTAACGCTAAACCACTTAATACCTTTATCTACCAAAAGAAAGTTAGATGTCATAATCGCCAAATACATAAGTCTAACCTTTTAAAAGGCGGTGTTAAAAAGCGTAACCAAGCACCTTACTTAGTTAAAGGATTTAGATTATTTGACAAAGTTAAATATCAAAATACTGAATGTTTTATCTTTGGAAGAAGATCGTCTGGCTACTTCGATATTAGAAAATTAGATGGAACTAAAATACATAGTTTTATTAATTATAAAAAATTGGAATTGCTTAATGCAAGGGAAAATTTTATTAAAGAAGAAAGGAGCAGGCAATTCCTCTCACGCCCTCTTAAAGAGGGTGAAGTTTCCTTGCCTACTTGTTGATGAGAGAAAAGTTTTTAGAAATTCCCGATATAGGACAAACTTATTTGACTGATATATTATTGTTTTACTATGTTCCAAGAGTATTCGTAATTGAAAATGATAATCACGAAACGTTTTTATTGTATGAATGGACTGACGATTATAGTTGGTTTGCTACACAAATAAATAAAAAAGAACATGAAAAGTTACTAAATAAGAAAATGTCTATACAAAATGCCTTTATAGGTAAAGGGGTTTTTGTTGTAAGGGCAAATGATAGGGATACATGCAATGTTGAAAAAGCAGATTCTTCAATTCTTTTAAACATGTTGCCATTAGAACCAATATATAAAGAAGATTAAGTTCTTCTTTTTTTATTCATTGTCTTTTTCATAAACAAAAGTAAAATCTACTAGTTAAATAGAAAGGAAACAAAAAAAATGACTGAAAAAGAACAAAGAGAAAAAAATGAGCTTAAAAGAGTCCAATTCAAAAAAGCTTGGGAAGTTGCTTCAAAAAAACTAGAAGGAATTGATGAAGAAACATTCAAGCTTGTAAAAGAAGCAATGGAAAAGGCAGCTCCAGAAGTCCCCGATGTATATGGCGATGGTTTTGCTGATGGTGAAATAGTGTACGACACCTATATTTGTCCATACTGTAATAGGCACTACGAGATAGATTACGAAGAATATGACTATTGTCCAAATTGCGGACAGGCAATTGACTTAGCTAACGCTTGGCTAACCGACGAAGAAATAGAAGAGATAAGAAGGGATGAAGGCAATGAAATATAACGTTCATGTAAGGTTGGACTGTACCTATTGGGGTATTGAAGCTAAAAATGCAGCAAAAGCATTTGAAATCGCTACTCGATTGGCATTTGAAGAAGGAACATGGGATTATACAATTAGAAGAATTGAAGAATATGACGAAGAGGATGAAGAAGAGGTATTAGATGACAAAAAATAAGAATCAAATAGAACTTACAGACAAACAATCTATTGCAGTTTTCGATTTTTTAACAAAAAACGAATTAATTAATAATGTGGCGACAACCGAAGAATATGGTCCGGAAGTATTATCACCAGATGAATACACTGAACAAATAAAAAAATTCTTTGGAAGAACTCTTTACGAATTTTTAACAAAAAAATTTCCTTCATCGCCCATAGACGATAATGAAGCTTTCTGTATCTTTAATGCTTTTGTATTTGAATATCCTAAAAATAGCGAAGCTAGAAAAGATGTTGCTGAAACACTTTTAGAAGTGGCACCAACCAAAGAAGAACAAATTGTTCTTGGCAGAATACTTTGGGAATTAGTATGTGCGTTCAAAAAATTATAAGCAAAAAATTCAAATGTTTTGAATAAGAAAGGAAAATTTACCGACAAATACAAAAGAAAGCTCCATAGCCTGCGATGTGAGATGAA
>URPS01000031.1 GCA_900549855.1 uncultured bacterium
AAAGGAGACAAAGATGTCAGTAGCATCACTTATTGAATTATTAGAAGCAGGCGTTCACTTTGGACACCAAACACAACACTGGAACCCAAAAATGAAACCATATATTTATGGTGCAAGAAATGGTATTTATATTCTTGATTTAAGAAAAACTACCGATTTATTGGACGCAGCTTATGATGCAGTTAGAGAATATGCAGCAAAAGGTAAAAACGTACTTTTCGTTGGTACAAAGAAACAAGCAGCAGAAGTTGTAGCTGAAGAAGCTAACAGAGCTGGTGCTTATTATATCAACAGAAGATGGTTAGGTGGTATGTTAACTAACTTTGAAACAATCAGAGGCAGAGTTAACAAACTTAGAGAAATGGAAGATTTCATTTCTTCTGGTCACATCGAAAAATTACCTAAAAAAGAACAAGCACAATTGAACAGACAACTTGCTAAATTAAGCAAGACTTTGGGCGGTATTAAAGAAATGCGCGGTCTTCCTGATATTATTTTTGTAATTGATCAGGCTAAAGAAGATATCGCAATTAAAGAAGCTAACAAATTAGGTATACCTGTTATTTGTTTAGCAGATACAAATGCTAACCCAGATGGCATTAACTACATTATCCCTGGTAATGATGATGCAATTCGTGCTATCAAATTGATTACTTCAAAATTGGCTGATGCTGTTTTGGAAGGTAAACAATTAAAAGAAAACAATGCTAATTCAAAAGGCAAAGTAGAAGCTGTTACAGCTGCTGATGCAGGTGTAGAAACTGCTAACGTTTAGAATTGTGAATAGTGAATGGTGAATAGTGAACTTAACTTTTCACTATTCACTTCTCACTTTTCACTATTTAAAGAAGGAGATATTTAACATGAATATTACAGCTACAATGGTAAAAGAACTTCGTGATAAAACTGGTGCCGGCATGATGGATGCTAAAAAGGCATTGGTAGAAGTTGATGGCGATATGGAAAAAGCAATGGAAGTACTTCGTCAAAAAGGTATTGCTTCTGCAGATAAGAAAATGGGTAGAATCGCTGCTGAAGGCAGAGTTGGTTCTTATGTTTCTGATTCAGTTGGCGCTATGATTGAAGTTAACTGCGAAACTGACTTCGTTGCTAAGAATGCTGAATTTATTGAATTAACAAATGGTTTAGCTCAAGTTGTTGCAGAATCTAATCCTGCAGACATAGAAGCTTTATTGGCAACAGATTGCCCTAAATGTGGTAAACCTATTGCTGAAGTTATCAAAGAAAAAATCGCATCAATCGGTGAAAAAATCACTGTTAGAAGATTTGTTAGATATGAAGGCAACGTTGCAACTTATATCCACAACGGTAAAATCGGTGTTCTTCTTCAAACAGATGCAAAAGATGATGTTTTGGCAAAAGATATTTGCTTACATATCGCATCTTCTGCTCCGGAATTTGTTTCTAGAAAAGATATTCCTGCAGAAGTAATTGAAGAAGAAACAAGAATCGAAATGGGTAAAGAAGACTTGGCTAAGAAACCTGAACAAATCAGAGCTAAGATTGTTGAAGGCAGAGTTAACAAGTTAATGGCTCACAGATGTTTGGTAGAACAACCATTTGTTAAGAACCCTGAACAAACTATCGAACAATTGATTTCTGGTAAATTCAACATTGTTAAATTTGACAGATTTGTTCTTGGTGAAGGTCTTGAAAAAAGAAACGACAACTTTGCAGATGAAGTTATGAGCCAATTGGGCAAATAATTTATTTCTATTGAAAATATTAAAAGCAGGGTAAAGATTTTCTTTACCCTGTTTTTTATCTGTTTTTATAATGTAGGTCAGCTTTACCAAGCTGACAAAAAATTCATCATTTGTAATTTTTACCGGACAATAGTGCCCACAATGTGAGAGGGATGTTTTGATAGACAAAACCTTGTAGCTTGAATTTTTGTAAAATTTACACTCAAACCTCTTGTAAGTTTCGAAAAATGAGTTAAACTGATAACAGAGGATTAGTTATGAGCTCAATATCAGGTATAAACACATCCATTTACTCCGGTTTAATTGAAGATTTATCTTCTTATATACCTTCACGTTCAGCTTTGGACTCCAAGGCTCCGAGTGTTAATCGTGATGAAGCATCAACGGTTGATTTGAGTAATTATTATTCTAATGTAATGCCAGGTGATGTTCTTCAGACTGTAGCAGAGAATGTATCTCAGTCTGCTAAAGAGTTGGATAATGCAATGGTACAGGCTTTAGCAAATGGTTACACCGTTCAGGATGCATGTAATATCCAAATGGCAAAGGCAGCTTACGCTGCAAACTGTCGTGTAGCAAAATCTACATTTGAACTTTCAATTTAGTGGTTTATAGTGTAAATTCAGTTTTACCCGTCTGTGCAATTTTTATTTTTCAATAATTGCATTAATCTGTGGTATGAAAAAAATTTTGTTATTGTTAATCTTTGCGATAATTCCGGTTTTTGCGTACGAAGTTTTTAATCCGGATAATTTTGATTACAAAGAAAACGGCGACAAACTTCTTTTCGTCCTTGATTATTCAAATAGTATGGGCGAATATTTGGAGCATAAGACCAAAGTTAATCAAGTTAAGGAGATGATGCATACAATTCTGCCGCAGATTTCTGATAGTACAAAAGTCGGATTAAGAGTTTACGGTCATACTTGTAATTTGATTGCGTATAATGCGTGTAGAAGTTCTGAGCTTGTTGTACCACTAGGATTTTCTAACAAATCCAGTATTCTTTCAGAAATGTCACATCTTCGCCCGAGAGGAATGACACCGATTACATATTCTCTAAAACAAGCCGTCGACAAGGACTTGGATGGGTATGACGGAATTAAACACATAATTCTATTGACTGATGGCGGAGAAAATTGTGACGAAAGTCCGTGCGATTACGCTATTGGGCTTGTAAAAACCAGAAAAGATATTAAGATTGATGTAATCGCTTTTAATGTTCATGATGAAGACGATTTAGCGCAGCTGCAGTGCACTGCAAATGTAACAGGAGGACGGTTTACGGAAGCCGATACAAAAGCTGAATTGTTTCGTTCAATGGAAGATTTGGTGTTACCTCATAAAAATGTCGAAGCGACATTGTATGGAACTGAATAAAGGCTCTCTGATAAACATATCTATAAATCACCTATTGCACAGGTGGCTGATTTTTTGTATAATTCTGTTAGTATGAATAAGCGTGTTAAGAAACTTTCTCTTGCTATTTATTGGCATATGCACCAACCGGTTTATGAACTTGAAGGTACTTATCTAATGCCCTGGGTGCGTTTACACGCTGTTAAAGATTATTTGGATATGGTTTTGATATTGGAAAAATTTCCAAAGTTAAAACTTAATTTTAATATTGTTCCGGCTCTTTTGGATTCAATTATTGATTATACAGAAAACGGGTATCATGATATTCATTCAGAGCTTTCTGTTTCAGATACAGAGTTTTTGACTGATGAAGAGAAAGCTTTTATATTGAATAATTTTTTTAGCTCCAAATTTGAAACAATGATTTATCGGAGTGAAACCTATAAAGAGCTTTATCAAAAAAGATTTTCTAAAGATGTTGCCACTCTGGAAGATTTTTCTGCACAAGAACTTTCGGACTTGATGGCTTTGTTTAATCTCGTGTGGATTGACCCTATTCATTTTGAGCATTATCCACGTTTAAAAGAATTGTGGAAAAAACAATCCGGATATACACGTGATGAAAGAATTGAAATTGTTGACATTCAAAAACAAATAATAAGGGAAATTATACCGACTTACAAAAAATATATTCAAGAAGGTCGGATTGAGCTAACAACAAGTCCTTATTATCACGCAATTTTACCTATTTTAATTGATGTAAAATCTTCTGTAAAAAATGTGATTACAACAGAAGGGTTGCCTGCAAGTTTGGGTATGCTTGATGATGCAAAATATCAGATAAAAAGTGCGCTTGATAGGATTGAAGAAGTTTTTGGGGTAAGACCAAAAGGTATGTGGCCACCGGAATTATGTCTGGGACCTAAAACGCTTAATTTATTAGCAAAAGAAGGTGTAAAATGGACTCTTTCTGATGAAGGAGTTTTGGCAAACTCTATAAATTTTGATTTTATCAGAGATTTTAAGGGAAATCTTACAGATCCGTATCATTTGCTGAAAGTTTATAATTACGAAACTAAAGATACGAATATAGATATTATTTTCCGTGATAGGTCAATTCCAAATTTAATAAACTTTGAATATGCAGGAATTAATCCAAATATGGCAGCAGGAGATTTATTTGAAAAAATTAAGATGATTCAAAGTAAACTTTTGGTATCACCAGATGAAAAACATTTGCTTACTATAGCTTCTGACAGTGAAAACTGTTGGGAAAATTATCAAAATGATGGACGTGACTTTTTAGAAAATATCTATTCAATGATTGAAGATGACGAATCACTAGAAACAGTGCTTATTAGTGATTATATAGAGCAAGACCAACACAAAAAAAGTTTGAAAAAGATTTATTCCGGCTCTTGGATTGATAAAACTTTTCAATTCTGGATTGGAGATGCTGAAAAAAACAAAGCTTGGGCTTATTTGAAGAAAACAAAAGATGATTTTGATAATTTTGTAAAAGAAAATAAAAAACATCCGAAGATTAAACAGGCAAAGCGAGAATTGCTGATAGCAGAAGGCAGTGATTGGTTCTGGTGGTATGGAGAACCTAATAATTCCGGTCAGGATTACGTTTTTGATTATATGTTTAGAGAACGCTTAAAAAATGTGTATCTTGATTTGGATTTAAAATATCCGGAATACTTGGATAAGACTTTGATAACGTCAGTAGAAGTACCGTTTAGGCATCCAAAACGAGCTATTACGCCTCGTATGGACGGTTTAAATTCCAGTATTGAAGATTGGTATAATGCAGGTTCGCTTAGCTTACTTGATGGTCCTGTTTTTAGAGAAAACAAGAACGTTGATAAGATAAATTTTGGATGCGATAAAGATAATGTTTATATAAGACTTCATGTTAATAAAGGCTCCGGTGAGATAAGTTTTATCGATAGGATTAATCAATTTTATATTTATACCAGAAATGCGACTAGAATATGTGATAGAGCTTATATAAGATTAATTAGCAAAACAGATAATCCGTATCCGATTCTGTTGGAAAAATTTGAACGTGAATTAACATTAACATTGGTTAAAGACACGCTTTATCCGGTAAGATTAACATCCGTCTTACATCCTAATATGTGGACATTGGATAATCCGGAAGGTATCCAAATTGTGTATAACGATGTGATTGATATATGTATACCATTTGACAAATTGGGAATAAATGCCGGAGAAACGGTAGAGTTCTTTATGGCAAATACAGATTCCGGTGTTAAGAATACTTATATTCCGCAAGAAATCCTTATGGCAATGACAAGAGAAGCTTAGGCTACATATATTTGATTAAAATATTCATCAAGTCTTCTTTTTTTCTGAAGCCGCTGAAACGTTCCATTTCTCGCCCATTTTGAAATACTAAAAACGTTGGAAAAGAGCGAATACCAAGTCTTTTAACTAATTCTTCGTTATTATCAACATCAACTTGTCCTACATATATTTTATCCATTTGCAAAAGCTCATTTTCTTGTTTTGCACAGTATCCGCACCAAGTAGCGTAAAATTCGATAAGTTTTAAACCTGTTGCAGTTTCATCAATAAAATTATCTCTGTTTAGTTCTTTTAGCATAAATTTTCCTCCTTAATAAGAATATTAGAATTTGGTATTTATTTCATTGCCTGACCGATTAAAAATAGCAAAATTATTTTTTATAGGACTTATAAAAGTATGAACATAAGTTTTACAAATACTAATCTTACATTCTGCTCAACCGGAAGATTTTATAAAGCTAAAGATGGCGATGAATTTGGATGTAACAGTTGGCTTTTTCGAGATGATATGGATTGGAAAAAGCTGGCAGAATATGAAATTGCACATTTTAAAGATAAAGAACAAGTTAACACTCTTATGTTTGCAGCTTCAGATGGGTCTGAAGCGTATACAAATATTATCTCTTTGTACGAAAACTCAAAAGCGCAGGATGATACTAAAAAATTTTTCCCTATAATGGCATATGATTTGGATGAAGAAATTGTAAAAGCTGCCAAAAGTGGTTATATTAAGACTTGCTTGAATGATAGAATGCAATTACAGATGAAATGCAATAACTATGAAGATTATTTTGAAAACACGGATAAAAAGCTGGAGATTGCAGAAGATAAAGGCTTGCAGAGAGAAAAGACATTTAAAGTGAAAGATATTTTAACGAAGAATGTTAACTTCCATCAAGGCGATATGTTTGAAAAAATACAGGAATTAAAAGATAATTCCAACACTGTTCTAATGTGTAGAAATATTTTGGGCTACTTTTTAGATGATAAAATAGAAGAATTTATCCAAAGTGCTGCAAAATTTTTGAAGTCAGGCAGTCTTTTTGCAATTGGTAATCATGATACAAGATTCTTTGATATAAAATCTTGTATGGAACATTTTGGTTTTAAACAAATTTTTCATAATTTATATGAAAAAATTTAGCGTTTATTTTTTTTGGAAAAAGCTCTGCGTTCTGCTGCAACAGCTTGTTTTTCGTCATATTTGTAGTTCGATAAATCCAACAAAATAGAACCTTTTGATTCTCTAGCCAGAGTTCTTCTTATTTTATAAGGATACGTTTCTTTCCCTTTTAGCCAGCCTCTATCTATGTAATTTATAATTTGATTAATGTAATTTTGGCAATGTTTTGGAATGTTTGGAAACATCTTTATAAATTTATATAATGGCATATTAGAACGCATGCTGTTTGCGCCGCCTGACGCAAGTATAAAATTCCCTATATCATTTGCACCGCTGTGACTGTTAGGTTTAACGTGTTCTATTGTTGCAACAGATGGACGCAAAAGCCTTTTTGCTATCTCTTGTTGACTTCTGTCTGCATATTTGACGATAAAAGCATTCTCACTTGTGCCGGAAGTTGGAAGGTAAACGGCTCGGTCTTTTAATAGTCCAAATGTTTTACGCTCACTTTTGTTTGGAGTTATTTCGTCCAAAGAATCTAATAAAATTTTTCTCTTGAATGTATCTTCTTTATTATTTTCAATGATAACTTGTCTGCAGCGTGTTGTTTTTGCATGTACTGCAAGTGCGTTATTAGGCGACATTCCAAGCGAAATCTTATCAACATCATCAAGTACCTTAAACTCTTCAAGTTTTAATTTTGTAATTGCACCGTTGTACCACATTTTTAGGCAATCTTGCATCTGAAAATCCGGATGAGTTTTAGCACAAGATTCAAACCGCTTAAAGATTTTTTTCTCGGTTTTTTGCATATATTTTTTGAATTTTAATAGGACTGCCACAGCTTCTGCGATATTGGTACATTTATCAAGTTTTCGTTCTATATTACCAATGTCACTGCCAAGAATCATTTCTACTCCAAAATATGGGCATTTCATCCTGCGGAGTTTCTTTAAGACGTTACCTTCGGAAGTATTTGCACCAAAAGCAATAGATTTTTTTTGTTCAAAAGATGGTTGAAAAGTAGCCATCATAGATTTTGGCTTTTGAAAATTAGTTGATATGAAATTTATAGGAAAAATTTGCACTATAACATCCTTTATTGAAGCTTTGCAAATACTCTTTGAAAGTATGATACCAAATTTTTTCAACATTGACAAGGCTCTAGGAATTATTATCCAAGAGCGTAAATCTTAGTGTATTTGAGTCAATTTTCTCATTCCACATTTTTTTAGGACGAATCCAAATGTCGCCATTTTTGACTGATTGATAAACCACCATATCTTCTTCTGTTTCAGAATGTTTACCAAGTGCAATGATTTTATAAATATTACCTTTATAATGTTTGTATATTTTTCCGATAGTTATTTCTTGCATAAGTTGATTATAACATGTTTTTGTAGTTTAACATAAGTAGATTATGTAAGATTTAAAGAGGAGTTTTTATATGTATAAAATTGGTTTCATTGGTTCCGGAAAAATGGCGAGTGCGATTATCAAAGGGCTTATTAAGACAGGATTTGCGAAGCCGGAAGAATTAATTGCAACACAAGCAGAAACAGAAGGTGTTGAAGAAAAATCAAAAGAATTAGGTATTAAAATTATTCTTGATAATAAAGAGCTAGCAAAAAATTCAGAAATTATTTTTGTAGCAACAAAACCAAATCAAGCGGTTGGAGCATTAGAAGAAATTAAGGATTTAATTACACCTGATAAGCTTGTAGCTTCTATTGCAGCAGGGGTAACTACAGAAAAATTGGAAGCTCATTTGCCTGAAAAAACAAGAGTAATAAGGATTATGCCAAATACTCCGGCTCTTGTTGGAGAAGGTATGTCAGGTATGGTTGGCGGAAAATACGCAACAGAAAAAGATTTAGAATACATAAAAGGTTTACTTTCAACAATTGGCAAATGTATTGTTGTTGATAATGAGGCTCAAATTGATATTGTAACTGCAATTTCAGGTTCAGGTCCGGCTTTTTATTACAAAGTTATTAATGAAATTGCAAGAGCCGGTGAAAAATTAGGTATGGATTATGAAAAAGCATTGCTATTGAGCATCCAAACTGCAATCGGTTCTGCTAAAATGGCTTTGCATAGAGAAATTCCGATGGAAGAATTGATTTCTAATGTAGCAACAAAAGGTGGTTGTACTCGTGTTGGTGTTGATTGTATGGATGACAACAATACTGAAAAACTTTTTTATGACGTAATTAAGAGCACAACAGAAAAAGCCCACGCATTAGGACAAGGATAAGAGTTATATTAAGTAGGGCAGTTTCCTTGATGGTTAATCCTTTATTCTTACACGACAAACTTCTGCTGTACAAGGTGTAAAGAAAGGAGGGTGCCATGACAAAACAACAAGTAGAAATAATAAAAGCTGTCCTTTGCCTAGTTGGACAGCTTTTAATTGTTATTTCTAACTTAATGTATGGACTGTACAAGAGGTCTAATGACCTCTCCCTACTCTATTATTCTTTCTTTTTTATGTTTTTCAAGAGGGAATGAATTTTTATTTATTTATATATTTAGCATATATAAATAGTAATAGTGTAAATATATGTAACAAATTGTGTGTTAATGTAGCAATTTATATTTTTAGAATATTTCTTTTTACTGAAAGGAGATTATAAAGTGAGAATAAGTGCTTTTAGTTTTGATAATAAAAATCCTTCTGTAAATAGACCAAATTTTAAAAGTGGGTTGCCAGCTTGGTTCATAAAAGAATCTAAGAGTGTTAATCCTTATCAAGTAGAAGCTGAGTTGGCAAGTAAAGGAATTTCTGCTTCATTCAATGGAGAATCAGTAGCTGCTGCATGTTGTAAAAAAGTAGTAGAGATTATGGAAGATTATGGTTTTGAATTACCTCAAAACTTTTCTTTTGAAAAATTGAGTAGAGGTACATTAGGAGCATATTCTCCGAGTTTAGATACTGTTTATATAAATTCTGGATATAAAGAATTTCAAAATTTAAAACAAATGAATAAACTGGAAGAAAGTCAAATTGGCTACCATCCAAAAAATGGACATTTTCTGCAAACATATCTTCATGAATTTTCTCATGCAGCACATTATAAAAATTTATGTAATGAATTAGGAGACAGTGATGCTTCTAATGTATTTTGGGGATTTTTAAGTGAGCACTCTCCTCGTGACATCATTGTTGGTCCTATGAATACAATTCTTAAGATGTTTATAAATAATAAATTTCTATTAAAACTTGTAGATTATACAGTTCCTCGTGCAAATGGACTTTATGCTAAAACTGATTTATGTGAATATATGGCTGAAAAAAATGCAAGGTTAATAGCAGATGACTTGGGCGATGATTTAACCCCAAAGTATAATAACGATATACCATTAGGAAGTTCTCCTTATTATTGGAATCTTGAGAAAGCTTTTGAAGAGTTACAGAATACTCGAAATATAAGCACAATAACTAAGTCGATAAAAGATGCTTTGAAATATATAGATAAAGATATTTGGAATGGTGATATTGATAAGTTAGATTCAAATATTTTTGTAAGATAAGAAGTTTTAATCCTGCAAAAAATAATCTTTTCTGTTATAATTACTCCTATAGATAGAGGTAAATTATGAAAAAATTTTATACAACGACAGCTATTGATTATGTAAATGGTGCACCACATATTGGTCACGCATATGAAAAAATTCTTACAGATGTTATTTACAGGCACTTTGCACAAAGATGTGACAATGCTTACATGCTTACCGGAACTGATGAACACGGTATCAAAATCCAAAAAACTTCTGCAGAAAAAGGAATTTCTCCAAAGGAATTTTGTGATATGAACGCTCAAAAGTTCAAAGATGCTTGGAAAGCTTTGGATATCAATTATACTCAATTTATTAGGACGACAGATGAACAGCACGAAAAAGTTGTACAAAAGATTTTCAAAAAACTTGTAGAGCAAGGTGATATTTACAAACACTCTTATGAAGGTCTTTATTGTTCCGGTTGTGAAGCATTTTTGAGTGAAAAAGATTTAACAGAAGATGGACTTTGCCCTGATCACCAAAAGAAACCGGAAGTTGTAAAAGAAGAAAATTATTTCTTTAAACTTACAAAATATAAAGATGCAATTATTAAACATATCAAGACTCACCCTGATTTTATTGTTCCATCATTTAGAGCAAATGAAGTTCTTAATCAGTTAGAAAACATAGAAGATATCTCCGTTTCTCGTGTAAAAACAAATGTAAGCTGGGGAATTCCTGTTCTTGATGATGATTCTCAAGTTATTTATGTTTGGATTGATGCGCTTTCAAATTATATTACGGCTATCGGTTATGATCCGGATGGAAGCAGCGAACAGTTCGGAAAACTTTGGCCGGCTGATTTGCACGTAATCGGTAAAGATATCTTAAAATTCCATAGTATTTATTGGATAGGAATTCTTATGGCATTAGGTTTACCACTACCTGAACATATTCTCGCTCATGGTTGGATTACTATTGATCAAACTAAGATGTCTAAATCTTTGGGTAATGTTATTTCTCCAACAGGTGTCTTGGAAGCGTTTAATTTAGATATCCCAGATCCATTGAGATATTATATGGCAACAGCAGCTCCTTGCGGTAAAGATGGTAATTATTCTGATGAAGATTTCAAAGAAAAAGTTAATGCTCATCTTGCAAACTCAATGGGTAACTTGCTTAATAGAACATTATCAATGTTGGTTAAGTATTTTGAAGGTGATATTAAAGCAGAATTTCTTGGTAAAAATGAACTAAAGGACAAAGCTTTAGAAACCGTAAAAGCTGTGAAACATCATTTTGATTATTATGAAGTTCAAGAAGCAGGCTTGAAGATTATTGAACTTGTTGATATTACTAATAAATATGTAACAGATAATGCACCTTGGACTCTTGCCAAAGAGGGTAATATGGAAAAATGCGGTGAAGTTTTAACTAATGTGTTGCAAGTTATGACAGTGATTGCATCATTAATCGCACCATATTGTCCAAATATTGCAAAAGCAATGGCAAGCCAACTTTCTTATGATTTAGATACAAAACTTGATGATATCACTTGTGAAAGCTTGAGTGCCGGACATTTGATAGATAAAGCTGACATTAAACCGGTATTTTTAAGAATGGATAGCGAATTAGCGGATAAGTCAGCAAAGGCTTAATAAAATTTTGTTTAAAAATGCGTTCAGAAAATTTTATTTTCTGAACGCATTTTGCTAGCAAAAATATTTTTTACAGGTTTTTATAGCAATATGATGAATATAAAAATTGACGGAAAAAAGATGTTTATGCCTTTAAAGAAGGCAAAAGGTACTACAGAACAACGCTTGCAACGTGCAAGAGAGTTGAATTTGCAGTTTTATGACAATTTGCAAAAAGAATTTGTTGATAGAAAAGTTACACCGGCAAAGTTTAAGAGTACAATTTCTAAAACTGCCGGAAAGAGTTTTGATATTGATATAGAAAATCCTAATAAACATGTAACACCACCTTTTAGTCATTGTGCAGGAAAAAGTGGTGGAGAAAAGTTAGATTCATATCTTTTTACAATTCCAAGAAGTGCTTATTTTGAAGATACTATTAACAGAAGTTCTGCGCCTACATTTTTAAAAATAACCCAACAATTTTTTAATGAAATAATGAACCCAAAATTTTTCAAACGAGCTGTTGCATTGATGAATAAATCAAAAACTGCTAATGTTCAGATGGAGTTTTATGAAAAAAATATAGCAGGTAAACATGAGTTAACAGAAAAGCGTTTGGATAATTTGCTAAAACGAACTCCGGCAAAAATTAAAATTGATACGTTGCAATTATACAGATATAAGTTATTATCAGAAAATAACACAAGAGAAGCGACTCCAATGATTAAAAAAATAATAGCAAAATTGGATAACATAATGTTTGTCAACAAAGGTAATGACTTAAGTCCGTATAAATTTGAAGAAAAAATGGCGTTGTTGAATAAGAAATTAGCGGAAGTTTTATCTGCTGAAAGAGCAAAAATTGCAATGAAAAATAAAAATTAATGCCTAATCATTTCGCAATAAGGACATTCTTGAAACCCTTGTTTCTTGTATACGTGTAAGGCATGTGAATTTTCTTTCTCAACTTCAAGTTTTAAGATTGCATTATCTTTTTTCGATTTTATATATTCAATGAATTGGGGAATTATTTTTTTCCCTCTAAAATTAGGTTTAAGATATAAATCTTCCAACCAGTAGCAAATTTTCCCAAACTCTGTAGAGAATGATTGTGCAATCATCGTGTAACCACAAACAGTACCGTCAAATTCAATAATATATCCTTCTAATAATGGATTATTGCTCACGCACAATTCATAATCTGTTTCGAAAATCTCATCACTCCCGTTTGTAAAAACTGCCTGTGATGAATAAAACTCACGCATCATTTGTAAAACATCTTGTTTATCCTTTGCAAGCATTCTTCTAAATAACAAATTCATAGTTTACTCCTCAAATGATTTATATTGAAGTAATTTTTTTCAATATCTTACTGCAGAAATTAACAAATGCGTTAGGCTTATTTTCTTCATTTTTGTAAACATGACGTACACGAGGAGCACGATTATGCTTTTGTTCAAGCTTATCAATCATTCTATCAGCCTTAAATTTATTTAAGTATTTTAATATTGCTTCTTTTGGCGCTGAATGAAAAATAACTTCGCTCTCCCCAAAAATGTTTGAGTGTCTGTCATAGATACAGTCTATAGTGTATTCATCAACATTATCAAATCGAACTGATTTTGTTTGCATACTTGAAAGTTCTAAGATAGAATTGTGCTTTTCAAGGTAGTTTTCAAACTTTTTTAATTCTTTATTATTTTGGATAGCATTTAATATATCTTTATCCCAGTATTTTGGTGAATATATTTTCATTTGTTGAAAATTGGGGTTGTTATTTTGTTTTGCGCTATTATATTGGCTATATGCATTTATCTTTTGAACTTGCATTCAAAAATCTCCTAATCAATGAGTGTATTTTTTACCACTATACATTATACACAAAAAAATATTTTTGTTAATTCAGTTTTTAAAAATTGTAAAAATATAGCAAAAAATATTTTTACAGGTTTTCTAAATACAGAATAGCTAGCCAACATGAATAGAAAAGGAATTTTAAATGTACATTACATCTGTTATTACAAAACAGTATGCGACTAAAAATATAGGTTTTAAGGCGCAGGAAGAGTTACCAACAGAGAAAGATTTATTAAACGAGGCACGTAAGGGGAAACTTGATGTAAATCAAGTAAGTAGAGAAGATGGCGAAACTTTGTTTCAAAAACTTGTAAAAAACAACTATGTTGCTGTAGTATCGTATATTACGGCTAAACCATCAGAACGTGACCGTATTATTGATTTTACGAACAATGGAATTTCACCTCTCGATTATGCTCAAACAAAAGAAATGCGAGCTCTTTTGATATCAAGAGGTGCAAACAAAGAAAAAACGCAAGCTGCTGTTAAGACTTCCCAACCACAAAGGAATAATAATGCAGTAGATGCACGAGAAGCTGCCGCAAAAATCTATGCGGAAAATCCAATAAAAGTTCAGCCGAGTGTTATGCAGCCGGTGATGAAAGAAAATGTTTCTGTTAAAGAACCGGAAATCAAGAACACTCCTCAACCAATAGTGGAAGAAACTCCTGCAAAAGTTGATTATTTTGATTCTTTTGACGAAGTTGAAGATAATGATTATGAAGAAAAACTACCTACCCCAGCGGAAAAGGAAACAAAAGAAAATATTGAACCTCAAAAGGTAGAAGAAAAAGGAATAAAAATTCCTCAATCATATTCAAATTACAAAGTCTTAACTCTAACCCCCGATGAACCTCAAAAGATAGACGATATAATCGGGATGAAAGATATAAAAACAGAAGTTAAAGAGAATGTTATTATTCCGCTAACTCAAAAAGGTGCGATTTTAACGCTAAAAGCAAATAATATTGATATTCCAAACGGGATTTTGGTTGAAACTCCTGAAAATATGACCCAATTTGTTAAAGCAATGTCAGCAGAAACAAAAATGCCGGTATTGCAAGCTTTCACACCAGATGAAGTTAAACCGATGTTGAACGATATCGAGAAGAATTATAAAGAAACCGGTACAAAAACAATAATTTTAATCAGAGGTTTTGATAAATTCTTTAATTCAAACCAATCAACTTGTTCTAATGGCGGTTTGGACGAAAACAACTTTATGCTTACAATCGAAAATTGTGCGGATAAAGGTGCATTAATTTTTGCAACAGCTGATGAAAAATGCAATATCAATAAGAAATTTTTAAGTGCCGGACTTTTTGATAAAGTTCTGGAGCTTCCAAAACCTTCTATTGAAGATAGAAGGATGTATTTGCAAGAATACTTGAACGATAAGCATTTGTTTAGCAGAGTTGCTGATATTATAGATGAAATAGCTGAAAAAACAGAAAGCTTTACTTGCTCTGATATAGAAAAAGTATTAGAAGAAAGCGCAAGAAAATCTGTTTCTGACGAAAATTATGTTATATCACCAGAAACGGTGAGGGAAGAACTTGCAAACTTTACAAAAGAGGCAGGAATTTGTCCTATTGATGATTATAACAAGACAGCAATCTTTGATACTCCGGAATTTAAACGTGTTCCTATTAGTGAAGACGAGATTACAAGACTGGATGACTTAGGCGGCATGCCGGATGTTAAAGAACGTTTGAAGAATTTGTATATTGAACCTTTTAAACATCTTGAAGAATTGAAATCTCAACTTGGTAGCAGCGCAATTCCGGACGGTGCAATTTTCTATGGACCGGCAGGTAACGGAAAAACTCTCACAGCAAAAGTTCTGGCTAGAGAACTCGGACTTCCTTTCTACGAAACAAAACTTTCTGATGTAGCCAGTTCTTATATTCACGAAGTTAGTAAGAATATAAGAAAAATGGCAAAACAATTGAACGAAAAATACGCTGCAACGGGTGAAATGTCTTTGTGGTTCTTTGATGAATTTGACTCTTTAGGTGAAGCAAGAGGTGGTAATACAGCGAGCCATAAGCAAGAAGTTACGGATACTTTGTTGCAAGAATTTAATAATCCATCTTCAAAAGGTTTTATCCTGATTGCTGCTACAAATGACTTGGATGGAGTCGATCCGGCTCTTAAACGTCGTGGCAGGTTAGGTAACTGGATAGCATTTTCTAACCCTGATAGGGAAGGTATTATTGATGTAGTAAGCAAAAATCTTGCTAAGACTCCGTTTACAGAACCTTTGAGCCATAATCCGGAATTCTTAGCAAAAGCTGCAAAAGAATTTGACGGAAGTTCTATGGCTTCAATCGTGTCTGTTCTTACTGATGCAAAGCGTGCTGCGATATTATCCGGAGCTGATTTTAGTCATTGCGTAAAACAATGTTTTGATGACAATGCAAAACGTCAGATGGGCGAATTCTGTAACAAAGCCGGATTAAAACAACATCAATATAGTGAATACGATTTCAAAAATCTTGATGAACTTGGCGGTATGACAGAGGTTAAGGAAGAATTACAAGACAATATTGTCGATGTTTGGAATCCGGAAATCAGAGCCGCATTGCTTGCTAATAAAAGAGCAATCCCAGGAGGTGTAATTTTGGAAGGTCCTCCGGGGACTGGTAAAACTACGATAATTGAAACATTAGCAAGACAAATGGACGTGCCTTTGTTTAAGATGAATTACGCTCAAGAAGGTAACGAATATATACATAGAGTTTCTAAAAACGTTACTGATATATTTGAAAGACTGGCTTTGCAGGCTAAAATTCTTAAAAAACCTGTAATGTTGTTCTTTGATGAGGCGGAAAAATTCTTCCCTCGCTATGCTCAAGGTCATCAGGTAGAAGAAGTTAATACCTATAAAGAGTTGATGAATAACGCATCTCGTAACAATATAATCTTAGTTGGTGCAACTAACCATATTGATATGGTGAACCAAGAAATTATTGGAAACCCTAGAAGAATGGGTACAATAATTCACGTTGGTAATCCGGAAGAAAAAGATAGGGCAAACTTGTTCAATAAACTTCTTTTTGGATTGCCAATCCTAGCTGCTCCGCTTACTCCTATTGTTGTAAGTAAATTAGCGAAAGCTTCTGCCGGACTTTCAATCGGTCAAATATCCGATAGCATAGACAAAGCAATCGTTAAGGCTGTTAAAAAGAAACAAAACATAACCGAAGAACAACTTTTGGGTGTGTTTCAGTAAAAAATAAAGGAAAATAAAAAATGGAAATTGGGTCAATACAAAATAACAATACGAATTTTACAGGATTAATAATGCCTAAAAAAGTGATTTTGGGCAGACATAGATTTGATGAAGTCAGATTGAATAAACAAGATATTTTACAAAATTCTGCAATCAAAGATTGCGCAGATAGATTTGATGTTGTTATAAAAAAGGGTAAAATCATCGGAAACAGAGATTATACTGCAAAAGAAACTCGTAATATTATATTATCCGGTGGTGCATTCGGAACATTAATGGGAATAGGAACGGCTGCTTTTTTGAGAGGAATTTCAATTGCGACCTTGTCCACAATTGGTTCAACGGCGATGCTTGGTGCAATACTGGGCACTATTATAACCGTTAGCTGTTTTGAAATTTTCAAAGGATTGGATATAAGACCAAATAGATATGATTACACGCTACAAGCCGGAAAAAATTATAATAAATTTTCAGATAAATTTGAAGGGAAAAGTTCAAGAATTCGTCGTTTCGCACATTACAGTGATTTGCAGGACATAAGTCATTTGAGTGCCGAAGTAGAAAATTTGAAGAAGGAAAAACATTCACAATTGATTGATGATAGTGATATGGAAAGCTTTGCAGCAATCAGAGAATTTATAGAAGGGACTTCCGGCAATAAAAAAATATAAAAACATCGGTAGTTGTAAAATTACAAAAAAGGAAAAAATAATGAGAATTCAATCAATACAAACTAATACAAACTTTCAAGGGCTAGGGCATAAACTTGTTAGAATGCAGAAATTGCAAGAAGGACAAAGTGTTGTTCAAAGATTTTCTGAAAATGTTATGCAAGAAAGCAAATCTGAAATCACTAAAGAAATAAAGAAACCAACAAAAGAATGGTTTGATAATTGGTTTGATGGTTATATAAATACACAAAATGCAACAGCAATGGCTACTAAAATATCAGTTGGTTCTAAAGATATTTTAGGAGTTTTAGAAACAAAAGAAGTTCAAGCGTCGGAAGGCGAAATGCTTGATTCTAAATTCGTTACAAAAACAATCAGCTATTTGCTTAATGAAGCTAAGCCGGATGAAAAAACGGTTATAGTTAATAAGTTGGCAAAACTTCCTAAAATTAATTATAACCAAGTTGATGAAAATGATATATCTATATTAGAACACATTTTGAATGCAGAAGATTTTCAACTTTTGAATTTAGTTAGTAAAACTCAATTGGATTATTATCCGGCACTTGATTATACGTATGAGCAGATTGACAATCCAAGATTCAAGCAAGAAGTCAATAAACTAAATCTTAATTTTAAAGATTTGAAGGACGCTGTGAAAAGAGAAAATCTATTGGATGTAGAAGCAAGACTTGATGATGTAAATTCTCCATTCTATAAACCTAAAGTACAAGGTAAAGAACTTATGGAACTTGCATTAAAAGCAAAAAGTGCGTTCTTTTTTGATGATTTTACACAAGCTTTTGAATATTTAATGTAAAAATGAAATTTAATATAGTAGGTTGTGTAGAACGATTATCATTCAACACGACAATAAATAAAAGGAAAGACAATGAAAATCCAACAGGTACAAAATAACAATACAAACTTTCAAGGGTTATATGGAAATAAATGGGCAATAAGCGGGCTTAATCAACAAATGAAAACAAATGTCGATAGGTTAGCTCAAGATTATGATGTTATCGTAAAAAAACGGATTTTTAAAAAAGCGCCGGCAGTGTTTACACCAATGTCCGGTTTGATTGGTGGAATGAGCGCATCTCTTCTAACTTCTGATTTAAAAATTATTATTCCAACCGGCATAGCCTCAATGCTTGTAGCTGCAGCTGCCGCTTTTAAAGCATTTTCAACGAAGACAATCCAGTTGGGTGATAAGGTAGAAAAAGATGACAAGACTAACAAATTAAAACTTAGTGGAGTTAAGACCGAAGAAGTTTTATTGAATAAAAAATTGAATTGTGATGAGTTAGAAAAAAAGTATTTGTCAGATGTTTTTACGCAAGGTTCAGTTGATATCTTAAGAAAATATATAAAAAGCGGAAAGATAAATCTGTTGAAAGAAAGCCTTCGAACATTAGATTCAAGACTTTCTGCAAATGAGTATAAAGACTTGATGAATGTGTTTGCAAAAACTCAACTTGTAAAAGATGAAGATGGCAATTTGCCGATACATAAGGCAGAAAATGCAAATGATATTTATAATTTGAATGCATATTTGAAAGATTATCCGGAAGATTTGGCAGAAATATACCTCACAAAGAATAATAAAGGAGAATTGCCAATTCATAACAAAGAAGTAATTAATAATACCTACGCTCTTCGTGATATTGCGTCAAGTTTAGAAAAATATCCACGAGTATTGGTAACGATTTTTGAGGCAAAAAATCAACAAGGCGATAACGCAATTGATTTTTTGCGTGGACTTCCTATTACTAATAATTCAGAAATGATTTCTAATATTATTAGAAAAGTAGAAGACGCAAAAGATTATTGCGTGAAAGTTCGTGGAGCATTTATTCCGGCTGTGGCAAAGTCAGAACAAGAAGAAAATAAGACTTTAGAAGAAAAGATAAATTCAGACTTTGATTTTTCCGGCATTATGGGACTTTTGAATAATAAAAGCCTTCAAAAATCAAAAGGTGAACAGTTAAATTATTCTAATGGTTCTAGCAAAATAATTGATTTTATTATTGACAAGGCTTCTCAAGAAGAAAAGAAAGTTATTATCAGAGAATTGCAAAAACTTACAAATATTGATTATAACAAGGTTGATAAAAATAGAATTTCTATTGTAGAAAAGATTTTGAATGCAGAAGATTTTGATTTGTTAGAACTTTTGCGTGACAAGCATTTGGAGTATTTTCCAGAATTAGATTATGCATATAGAAGAATCGAAAACGACAATTTTAGAAAACAAGTTAAAATTTTAAACTTCGACTTTGTAGGTCTGGAACTTGGTGCAAGAGTCGGACGTATGAGCTACTTTGAAGAAACAAATGAACGTTTTACTTCTCCATTGTTCAAAAAAGAATATAACGGAAGAAGAATATTAGATATAATAAATCATTCTGAAAATCAACTTTTTGCAGAACATTTCAGGGAAAAATTCGGACAGTACCTGTCTGATTATATTGTATAAAAAATATTTATCGCTTGAATAAAAGGAAAAAGAATGTAGGTCGGCTTTACTAAGCCGACAGAAACAACAAATTAACGGAAAAAGGAATAAAAGAAAATGAAAATCCAACCGGTACAAAATAACAATATGAACTTTCAAGGGTTACATGTCGATAAGAAAATATATCGCCAATTAGAAATGGGGCGAAATAAAAATATATTCTTAAAAAATCCTGAAATCAAAGAATGTGCCGATAAATTTGAAGTAATAATTGAAAAAGGTAAGCCAATCAAAAGAAAAGCGATGGAGCCATTCTCAAAATTACTACTGGAATTTATTGCGGGAAGTATTGGAATGTCTGGGGCTATGAGTGTTTCATTATTAGCAGGTGGAGCATCAATAATGACTCCGGCAACAATGTTTGCTTGGGGATTTCTTGGTGCTGCTGTCGGGCTTGCCGGCATGACGGGGTATATTTTTAACCGTGAACATAGTAATGACCATGAATACAGTTTGCAGGTCGGCAAGAAAATAAAAGAATCAATGTTTGGCAAAAAAGAACTCCTATCACCACTAACTCGCAAATTTCCAATAAAAGAGTATGGTGATATAAAGCGAATATCCGGTATTTCTGAACTTGCGCAACAAGGTGATGAGCAAAACTTTATGGACATAATTGATAATTATGATGTAGAAAATTTATTTGAACCTAAAGATATTTTAAAAATATTGAATGATAAAAACATAAAACGCAATTATTCAAACGGGGAAGTTTTTAACTATAAGTTCTACTATGACAATAATAACACTTTGTTGACCAAGTTTTTGGATATTACTCCAACAGATGAAAACCAAAAAGATTATGATAAAATCATTGAAATAATGAAAAATACAGAAAATATAGACTACAGTCAAGTGGATTCAAACGGGATTTCTGTAATAGAAAAAATAATGAATTCAGAAAACTTAGAAATGTTGGATGTAGTAAATGATTTTGAATTTAATTATTCTAGAGATATGGATTTTGCGTATGAAAATATTAAGAATCCAAAATTTAAACGACGAGTTAAAAATCTTAATGTGAACTTTCCAAATATAGAAGAAGCAATTAGAATCGGTTCTGAAAAAGCTATAGAGGCAGTGTTTCCGGAATTTAGTTCTCCATTCTGTGATATCGCAAAAGTTCTGAATAATAGTTATAACAAAGTTCCATTAAGAAATTATTATAATGTTATTAGTTATATAAACGCAAATATAAGTCATTTATCAAATAAAAAAAGGAAAAGTTATGAACATTTCAAAAATCAACGTAATAAATTTTAAATCAAACAAACTTCGTGAAGCTGAACTACGAGAACTAAGACGTCTAAGAGAACAACGTAGACAAATGGAAGAACAAAAACTTCTCGATAGACTTAAGTATCCGGAATTGGACAACCAGATGAGTACTAAAGTCGCAGGATTTTTGTCAAAATTTACTTGTGCAATTCAGAATGCTTCTGAACATAATGTTATGGAGTTCTTTGGTGATGATGCTACTGCTCAAGATTTGAGAAAAAATCTTTCTCCAACTTGCCAAGCTGATAGCAAAATGCTTAGAGAAGAAGTTCAAAAAATGGAAGAACTTAAAGATCCTGTTATGACTTTGATTTGCGCTAACAGAATGAAAAAATTCGTACCTAAAAAGGGAATTTTATCAGAAGAACAACATAACAATTTTGTTGAAGGAATCAAAAAAACAGTTTCTACAATTGTTAGAAATTCTGATTTTGAGAAGTTTGAACCGGATGAAAAAGCATCAATTTTAGAAATGGTTCAAAAAGTTGAGAATTCAGACTCAGTAGACTTTGGAATAGAAAGACAGTTGAAAATTCTTGTTGATAAATTAAATTCCAAAAAATTTCAAAGAGGTTTTATTCCACCTGTTCAAGTAAGAAATCTTGTTGGAGATAAAGTTAAGAATTTATTGAAGTAGGTAATGTGTGAAAATAACATCCGTAGATAATTATAATATCAATAGTAACCGGACTTTTAGGGCGAAGAATATTAATAAAGCAGCGTCAAAAGTTAATGGCAAACAAGTTTTGGATAAATTTGAAAAAGAGTCAAACAAAATTCCGCCGGAATTTTTGGTTGCAAGAAACGGTTGTCTTATTTCCGGTGGAGTTTTAGCTTTTGCAGCGATTTTCCAAATGTTGCATATGTTACCATTTATGGTGCTACCAACAGCCGGTATTATCGCAGGTATAGGTTATGCCTTGATTTCTTTGAGTCTTAATACTCCGCCTAAAAATAAAACATATTCAACAGATGATAAAACAAAACAAAAAATAAAGGATGAGTGCGAAACTCAAAAACCAGAAAAAAAAGAAATTCAGGATGTTAAAGAAGTAAAAAGTGAAAGTCCGATTGTGGTAAAAGCGCCGAAAACCGATAGATTTGCCGGCATGAGTTCAAAAGAAATTATTGATACTTATGATTCTAAGCTTATAAAAGATGCAATAATAGCCGGTAAAATTGATTTAACAAAAATATCTTTACGAACTTTTAATTTTAGGTTAAATAATGCGGATTACGAGGAAGTTGTTAATTATTTTGCAGAATCCATAAAGACAGAGATTGATGAAAATAGGCAAACTCTATTACACAAATGTGATGCGAAACAGGTTCATACTGCAATGCTAAATTTATGGCAGTATCCGGAAGTGGTGGCAGAAAGGATAACTGCAAAGGATATCAACGGAGAAATGCCTATACACAAATATATTAATGATGATTACTCAGAAGAAAATTTTGAGAATATAAAACAGTTTCACTATGCTTTACATTCTAAAGGTCAGTTGAATTATCAAACATTGTTAACAGTTTTTGAAGCAAAAAATGCAAATGGAGTTAGTGCACAAGATTGGCTGAAAGAGCATTGTCGCAGAGAAAGAAAACAAGGACATTATTACCCATTCTCGGAAACTTTACTTAGTCTTTTACACTATGCAAAAAAGGATTATGAAACAGAAACCGGCAAGGAGTATCAGCCGTTTATTCCGGTATCTGATTTAAAAAGAAAAGCTTATGTTACAAGCTTAATTAATATGTCTAGCGAAATAAATTATGACAACATTATGCGAATTCTAAATGATAAAGAAGTACAAAAAACAAATGGGCTTGATTTGAATTTGGATGAAAATTATACGGCAGAAATTATAGAATATCTTATTAATAATGCTAATGCACAAGAGGGTGTTAAAATTATTGCAAAACTAAAAGAGCTTAATCGTTTGGATTATGATAAAGTTGATAAGAATGGGATATCGGTGATAGAACTTATTATGAATGCCGAAGATGATATGTTGCTTGAGCTTGTTAAAAATAATACATTCAAATATCGACCGGAATTGGATTATGTTTATAATAATATCCAAAACCCTGAATTTAAAGAAAAAATTAAAAAGTTAAAGTTTGATTTCGTTGAATTAAAAAATGCTGTAGAAATGTTATCTGCGGAGAAATTAGAAAAATATATAAGCCACTCGAGTTCACCTTTGTATGACAAAAATATTCATGGTTTAGAAATGAGAGTACCGTCATATAAAATAATGGGGAATAGATTTTTCAAAAAATATAACGAGTATTTCCACCGATTCGTACCTTATGAGAGTTACTAAAAGGTAGTATTAAATTAATTAAAATGAACTTAACGACTTAACGACCTAGCGACTTAAGACTTTTTTAAAAATCTATATCACTAAATATCGGTTTTGTAGGTGTTTTGTTTTCATAATTTAGTTTGATGTCGGTTGAAACAGTTAATTCGATTGGCGCAGAAATGTAATCAACTTTATTAGATGGCATGGTTGCGTAGACACTTCCGTCAATATCAACGCACTTGAGTGCATAGTCGTTCAGAGTTTTGAATTTTTCTTCATTAGATAAGCATTCCCATTCAATAGCCTCATCAATAAGTTGTTCTTGTTCTCTTAGATTAATTTCAGAAGAGAAAAATTGGCGCCCTCGTCCACTGGATTCTATCAAATGTGATTTATCAAAATGAGTCAGTTCTTCCGGTTTTAATCGTGGAATATTATCAATGGCTGAACCCACAAGCTTCTTTAATTTTGTATAAATTTCTTCGTAGAGTTTTTTTGTTGCAACTTCGTTTACCAATTCATTACCTTCTGCGTTTGATGCATGGCGATAAATTATTTGAGCCTTATTACTTGCAAATGCATTTAAGAAAGTCGCTAGAACATTTGCCATTCTTGAAGTATAAACATTCCTCAAAAAATCCGCTTTATCTTGATTATGATTTTTTCTCGCCTCTCTTGATTTTTCTAAAATTCCGACAAATGGATTAATTGAAATGTCTACAGACTCAATCATAGACGGATTTTTTTGAATAGCATTCGCCAATTCTTCGGAAGCTTTTTGAGCATAGCCAGAACCTTTATTCCAACCGGAGGTTACAAATAGAATTGGAATATTTAGTTTTTCATAAATTTTCTCAATAGCTTCAACAACACTGTGTTTTCTATCTTTACCCTCAATAGGGAAATCAGAAGGGTTGGAATCGTCAACTATGCTTAAGTATTTATTACCATTAAAGACATTGAAGCCTAAGCGCTCATTAAGAGTTTTGAATCCATTTAAGAAGCGTTCTAAATCTTCAAAAAGAATACTTCTATGACCATTTGCTTGTGCATCTTTTAAACAATGAGAACACCCAACAGTACAACCTCGGAAAAGATTTAGTGTTTCAAACCTTTTAGTGATGAAGCTGATTGAATTCATTGTTAGAGGTTTTTCTCCCTGAAACAGTGGAATCTCAGATTGAATACCTTCCAGAAATTTAGTATCCAGCTTGCTCAGTGGATACTGGCTGTCTTTGATACTATTCTGGAGTTGTTTTATGTAATTATTTATGGAGGCAGATGAATTTATCATACGAGTATAAAAACTTCTAAAAAATAAATTTGCTAAAGATTAATCAAATTGAATGTTTTGTGTGATTTTTTATTTTTTTATTATAATTTTAGTAACATTTGTAAAACAAAATGAATTTAGGTCAATTTTTAAGTTTTAAATGTTTTAATAAATATAAAGGTAGAGTAATTATGTCTGAAATCAACAATGATGATATTAATTTTAATATAAAGAATCGACAATTTTCAATAAAGAAATCTGATTTTAAGGAAAACAAAAAAGAAATATTTTTGTTTGATTTTTTTACAAAAAATTCGCAAAACAAGATGGTTAAATCTGATAACAAAAGAGTATCAATCCAAAAACTGGATATGGAAGCCGGAACAGAAGGAATTATTACAAAACAGGATATACAAATTTTTCTTCTAGATAAAAATGTTCAAAAAAATAATATTACAT
>URPS01000032.1 GCA_900549855.1 uncultured bacterium
CGTGACATCTCTCCCGCTCAATGGATGTTGCGGGCGAGAATTAAGTTTTAGAAGAGTCTGTACCTCCCCCTATAAAGGGAGGGAATGCGCCAAGCTTGTCGTTAGGAATTACTAATTATATTCATAAAACAAAACCGCCGGCTATTATTAGTCGGCGGTTTATAAATATAAATTTATCATTCTTAGTTATTGCTCAAAACTAATCTGAATGTTGCTAAGTTCTTGATAGACAACATTTTGTGCTTATTAGCTTGTTTTTCAGAAATAGCAAAAATTCTGCAAATTCTCTGGATTTCTTCGATATCTCTTCTTGAATCTAATCTGTATACATTTTTGATTGGGTCTGCGATAACTGACATTGTTGCGTTTAGTTCTTCTTCTTTCATTATATAATCCTTATTAAAATTCTCTTATGTATATATAAAGTATTTCATTTTTTGAAAATTGCCTTTTTCTTTTTAAATGTGAAGTTATGTTAAGCAAATATGTATATTATTAACAGTGAAACCCTTGTTATGATTGCTAAATAAAAGTTTTTATTGTATGTTAATCGTGTGGTAGAAAATGCTTTAGATTTTAGTGTAATATTGGAGAAGTGCGGAGCCGGAAAAGAAGCTGCGCAGATTGTTCTTTCTAATATTCAACGTGAAGAAGAATTTTTAGATGACATTGTTGGTTTTTACGAATATTTATTAGCCAATGTAAAAGAACCGGATTTGTTGAGTGGAATTATTAAACTTGCTGATTCACATAAAAATCAGAAGATATTATCCAAGTTACTTGATATATTATTGTTAAAAAATATTGAAAAAGAAGACTCTGACGAGTATATCAATGTTCGGGTTTTGGCAGCTAAAGCTATTGCTAATTATAAAGATACTTCTACAGTTGGAGCTTTGTTGTATTGTTTAAATGATAAAAATGAAAACTATAAAGTACGCTTGGCTTGTGCAGATTCGCTTGGACGAGTTGGTGATAGGTTTGCAGTAGAACCTTTGATAGATGTCGTCAGTGATGAAGATGAAAAATCGGTTTATGTAAAAGAATCTGCAACTTTTGCACTGGGGCTGTTAGGAGATCTGAGCGCTATTGATCCGTTAGTTGCGATAATGGATGCTAAACAAGGACTTCTAGGCAAGTTTTCCTTCTTAAAGGAACGTATTGTAGAAGCTTTAGCAAGATTGAATCCTAATAATACGAAAGTTCTGAGAGTATTAAAAAATGCTCTTATGGATTCCGCTCCAATGGTTAGAATAAATGCGATAGAAGGGTTAATGAACAGTGATTTTGAAGAGGCACCTAACTTGATTAAATCGGCTTTACACGATGAGGATGAAGAGGTTCAAAAAAACGCACTGGTCGCACTTTATAATATTTATGGCAGAGATATTTTAGACGAAGTCCTATCGCTACCGAGTTATAGTGAATTCTTAAAGGAAGAAGCGAAAGGCTTGATAGAAGAATATGAAGATGGCGAGGAAGAATAGAATATTATGAAAAAAGCAATAATTTTACTATCTGGTGGGTTGGATTCTTTGGTTGCATTAGGTTTTCCGCAAAATGAATATAAAATCGAGTTGGCTTTAACATTTGATTATGGACAAAAATCTGCTAAACAAGAAATAGAAGCATCTTCAAGGCTTGCAAAATATTATAATATTGAGCATAAAGTAATTAAGCTGGATTGGTTAAAAGAAATTTGCAAAACAGCTCTTGTTTCAGAAAATGAAATTCCGACAGAAGGTTTAGGTACACAAGAAAGTGCGGCTTCTGTATGGGTACCTAATAGAAATGGCTTATTTTTGAATATTGCAGCGTCATTTGCTGATTCTTTTGGATATGATTATATTCTGTTTGGGGCAAACAAAGATGAAGGAGCTACTTTTCCTGATAATACAGAGGAATTTCGTATGCATATTTCTGAAGTATTTGAAACATCTACATTAAAGAAGCCTAAAGTCATAGCGCCCTTGATTAATTATTCTAAGAATGATATAGTAAAAATTGCAATGCAGAATTCAATGCCGTTGGAGTATTTACATAGTTGCTATGCATCAGGAAATAAGCATTGTGGCAAATGTGAATCCTGTAGGCATTTGAAAAATGCATTAATCGCAAATCATGGGGAAAAGTATTTAGAAATTTTATTTGAGTAGGTTTATGAAGACAAAATTAATAGAAGAAGAGATTAAGTATATAGGTTCACAACTAGCTCCACATTGGATTTATAAAAATTTTAAACTTCAGGGTGATGCAATTGTCGCATTTATAGGCGAATGTGAAGTTAAGTTGACCGAAATGGTTGATATTGAAGACGTTATTAATAATGAGCCGATTTACAGCAAATTGATGTTGAGCTTTATTACAGAACAATTCGGTGTAGAACTTGTAGAAGGTGTTTTTAGACAACGACTTTTGATTTGTATAATAAAAGAATTATTAGAAGAACGTGGAGTCTTTGTTGTCAGAAATGGCGATGATTTGATGATTAACAATAGAAAACTATCCGTTTCAATCGCTACAAAATCAACTACATCAATTCTAATTCATACGGGTTTAAATATATTATCAGAAGGTGCACCGGTCAAAGCTTCCGGATTAACGAGTGAGTTGGGAATTGAAGATGTAAGAGAATTCGCTTTAGAAGTTATGAAACGTTATTCTGAAGAAATTGAAGATATAAAATTAGCTAGTACTAAAGTTCGTGGAGTATAAAATGGGGAAACAATTCGGGTATAAAAAATACATGAAGAAAGAAGCTCAGAAAGATAACTCTTTAATTAAGATATTTATTCTTTCTTTTTTTGGAATGCTTCTTGTGTTTACATTTTTAATAAAATCTTTTTCGCCATCTGTTGATACCTCTATAGGTGATTATCAGCAAGAAACTGTTGATTCTCAACAGGATGAAACTAAAAAGATTGTTGATGACAGGTTATCTATGATTCAAAGTGAAGATCAGGGAAAGAATTTTTCAGACTTAATGAATAAAGCTGATGATGTTCAAAAAGATACTTCAAAGAATAATGTTAATCAAAATACGACAGTAGATAATTCTAACAGCCAGTCAGGCGATGTTACAGTTGATGCTCCGCAACCTGTTACACCAAAAGCCGAACCTGTTTACAAGGTTTATGTTGGAACTTATACATCTGCTGAACAAGCTAAGGTTGCAAAAGAAATTATTCAAGAATCAGGTAACGGATTGAATCCGATTGTAAAATGTATTGGCTCTAATAATTATACATTACAAGTAGGACTTTTCAAAAGCAAACAAAGTGCAGAATCTTTATTATATACAGTTCAACAAAATCACTTACCTGGAAGAGTTGTACAAGAATATTAAGGTTTGAAAATAAATCTTTACATCGTGCAATATTTTGATTAATTTTTTAAATTTTGTGATACATTATAATAAAGAAATCCGTTATGGGGAATTAAGACTATCATAAATTAGTATAGGAGATATTTGATGCCTAATTATTTGACGAAGGAAGAGATAAGACAATGGAGAAGCTCACTCGAAAAAATAACACTGGAAGAATTTGCTGCCAGATTAGGAAAAGAAGTTGAAGAAAGCAAACCAACAGATGACGTTGTTGATATAGTAATGAAGAAAGGAACTTCTTCTAACACGAATTCAAAAATGAATGATGGTTTTTCTCAAATTGCAGAACGTGCATTTGAGCGTGAACGTCAAATTTCTCATACACCATTTTCTATTGGTAGAAATGAATTGCTGAATAAGAAAAAAGTTCAAGAACTGGAATCTTCCACTATTGAGCAAAAAATTGCGACACCTAAAAAACAAATAAAGGAAAAAGCTCCTACAGTATTAGAAAAAGTAGAAGAAGTAGCGGCTAAAAAAGATATACAAATAACATTAAAACGTTCACTTACTGATAGAGAACAAATGGTTTTTGATTATTTCTTAAATAATGTTGGAAAAACTGTTTATGCTAAGGATTTAGCTAGTTTGTTGGATTTACCAAGAGATTATATTTATAAGTATATTAAAAACTTACGTGCAAAAATTGAAGGTGACAATTTGAAAAACGTACCTTCAGGCGGTTTTATGTTAACAGAGTAGAATATGAAAGTTGTTAATCTTCTGGAATTTTTGAATACGGCAAAAGACTTGTACACATTGAGTTATGCAAAATGTGATGATGAGCTTGTAAATTTTCTTGATTTGATGACTGAAGATGAACAATTTACCCGCAGAATTGATTTAGGATTGGTTTACGTTAATCAAAAAACATTCGATAGTTATACTATTGTTGATGGCATAAATCGTATATTGTCCTTATCTTTACTTCTTCATGCTGTTTGTGAATGCTATAAAAAGACTTCTGAAAGAAATGATAAAGCGATTACTACTATTCGGAAGAAGTATCTGTTACATGGAGAACATCCAAAACTTAGACTGAATGAAAAAGATGCCGTTATATATAATAAAATTATTAATGGTGAAAGGTTATCCGGACACGAAAAACAGTCAAGGATGTTTGTTCTTCTACATAATTTCTGGTCGCAAATTAAATTGGAAAAACTTCAAGCTGCTAAGATTTTTACAATGTTAAAAAAGATTGAAATTACGCTCGTCGAAACGGAGGGTGTTTCTAAAAGAAATCTTTATTATAAATTAAATGAGAGCAAAGATATTAATCAACTTGATTTGATTACTGATTATTTGGCGGAAATCGGTTTAGAGAACGAATGGAAAAATATTAAGGATAAATATTTTTTAAACGAAGATGAAGTTTGTGTGTTTTTAAAGGATTTCTTTATTACTAAATTTAATTACAAAAAATTTAATTCAGATCGCTTATATGAAAGTTTTGTAAATTATTTTGAAACTATGATGCAGTATATTTCCGAGGATGAAATTCTTAGAAGAATGAAACATTCTGCATTGTTGTATCATAATATTATTAATATTAATTTTGATAATGACGAAATAAAGACTGCATTTATAAATATTAAAAAAGCTGGCGGTCAAGATACGTATGCTTATATTTTGGATGTATATGACGATTTTTCTAAGAATAATATAAGCGAATCGACTTTTATAGAAATATTAAATACTATTGTTGAATATTTGCGTAATCGTAAGCAAAATGATAACAATATAGGATTTAATGAATTGATTCAATATTTGAACGCTTTTATTACTTGTAAGTAATTTGTATCGGAAAATACATTAACAATAAATTTCATAATCGTTTTATACTATTAATAGGGATTAAGTATAATTGGATTATGGAGGTTATTAATGACCGAAAAGCAGGCTTTGCGAAATTATTGTCAGCAAGCTTTTGATGAACTTTATATTATAGATTCTATCGTAAATATGACAAAAAGCTCTTGTATGGAACAAGAATTTAACGGACAGTATTATGGTGCCAGCTGCGAATGTTCTAAAAAACTAAGCGCAGAACGAAACAACTATATCAATATGCTGACTATTTTGTCAGAACGTATTTCTAATATTATTCATCTTAACGGGCTTATAGAAAATGAATATCTTCTACAAGATAACTCCAACGATTGCTGCTGATAAATAACAGCTTAATGTGCCACAAATCAGTGCTCTTAAGCCTAATCTTGCAAGGTTTTTCTTCTGGTTTGGTGCAAGTTCTCCAATACCACCAATTTGTATAGCAATTGAACCGAAGTTGCCGAAACTGCAAAGTGCAAAACTAGCAAGCATAAAACTTTTTGGAGTGATAATGTTCGCAACGTGAGTTAATCCAACATAAGCAACCATTTCATTAAGTACAAGTTTTGTACCCATTAAAGCACCAACAATAGATGCGTCTTTTAATGGAACACCAATAATGATAGCAAAGATTGCAAATATTTTGCCAAGTATTAATTTTAGTGATAAATGGCTTAAGAATGCTAAGTGAGAACATCCAGGGATATATTTGTAGCAGAACATACCGCCTAAACCTAAAATCCAATCAATGAATGCAACAAGTGCTACTAGAGCTAGAATCATTGCAGTAACATTAATTGCAACTTTCATACCTTCAGAAGCACCATTTGAAATCGCTTCAAAAACATTTGCAAATGTTCTTCTTTTTGAAATTCTTATATTATCTCTTGTTTCCGGTTCACATGTTTCAGGAAATACAATTTTTGTTAAAATCATAGCTCCAGGAGCTGCCATAACGGAAGAAGCTAGAATATAATGAGCTGGAATTCCCATTCCAATGTAAATTGGCATTATTGCGCCGGAAATACAAGCCATACTACCTGCCATTGATGCTAATAATTCTGAGCGTGTAAGTTTTTCTAAATATGGTTTAATCATAATTTGAGCTGTAATTTGACCAACAAAAGAACTTGCTACGTTTGAAAGAGCTTCAGCTCCTGATATGTGCATGATTTTATTCATAGCTTTGCCTAAAATCGCAACAACTCTTTGCATAATGCCATAATAGTAAAGAATATTAACAAGTACCATCATAAATATATTTGTACAAATAAGTTGAACTGCAAAAATACTGCTTCCTGCGCCAAATAGTTCTTCTAATCTCATGTTTTTAAGTAGAGGACCAAAAACGAATAAACCGCCTTCTGTTGCAAATTCAAGAATTTTTTGGATAAAAAGACCTATCATAAGGAACATTTTTTGCCCGATTGGAACTTTAAATATAAAAATTGCTAATAAAACTTGTAGTAAAAATCCCATGCCTACAGTTTTATAATTGATTGCTTTTCTATTATTAGACATCATAAAAACAATCAAAAATATTACTACAATCCCAATAAGACCAACAAATCTTTCCATTTAAGCTCCTTGATATACTATCCCCAAATAATGTTATCATGAATATAAAAAAAACTCTATATAAAAGTTAATTGATGAATGTATCTTCTAATAATTTTATTTTAAATTGACTTCCTGTCGGTATAGAAACATGTCCACCTTTAGAAAAGAATGCGCAAATAGGAGAAGTAAGTGTATTTAAGCCAATGCAGATTGTACCGTATGCGAAAGGAAATGGTGACAATAATATAGTAGAGCCATCTCCGCCAAGATTAATTGTCATTGTCATCATTTTGTTAAACATTGTTCTTCCCCAATTACCCTTTTGGTAAGTTGTTTTTAAATATGTTCTATTACCTTTAATATTATTAAGGAAAATCATTTTGTCATTAGCTCTTGTAATATAGGCATTAATAGGAATTGTTTGACCTTTGTAAATCATTTTTTTTACTCTAATTACTACAAGCCCACCATTACAAGTAATTTGTGGCTGGTGAGTTTCAATAATTTCACCATAAAAAACAGTATTGGCTGGAATTGTATACTTTTTCTTCACAAGAGGTTCTTTTGTATAAAATTTGATAGTGTTCCCTTTTGCCAACCAATCATTAACTTTTGTCGAGTTAACAACATTGATTACTGTCCCTTTTCTTATTTTAATATTTCCCGAAAGAGCTTTTGGCACCGTATAATCAGGTTCTTTTGCAGGGACATTTGTTTCTTCTTTTACTGTTTGCTGCGTTTCATTTTTAGCTGATTCGTTGTATTTAGAAATATCCGGAAGAGTCGGAAGTAATTCATTTGTATCTTCTGTATGCATGTCATGCTGTAATTTACCGGAATTGTAGTTTTTTCTGATATCATCATCAACAGTCATGTCCAAATCGAACGCTAAACAGCTTTGGCATGACAATAATATTATTAAATATAAAAAGATAACCTTTTTCATATTTTGAATAATAACATAAATGCTAAAAGATACACTCCTCTTTTGATATGAGGTAATTAATATTGGTGGATACGCAAAACAGATTCAAAGCAAATAGCATTTGTATCAATACCCACCCGCATTCGTAGCTCGCTCACGCTCGAACGACTGCGACCTCCCTAATTATGGAGGTTTCTTTGTTTACCCAAATTATGACTAAATGTAACAAATTTGTCACAAACTAGCAAAAATATTTTTGCTTTGTTTTAAGATAAATGTGTAGACAGAAAATTTAGATTGGAAACTATGATGAAGATTCATACAACGCAAAATCTAAGCTCCTTGGGGAGAATGAAATCAACCGACAATAATAGTAATATCCCTAATGAAGAGATTAGATTGAATTATTCAGAACAGATGCGACTTAAAGATTCACAACCTAAAGATGATACGTTTGTGGGCAAAGTGTCATTTAAGGGTAAGAAAGAATTTTTGAAGTCAGCAGAAAAGATGGCTGAGCATTATAAAAACACCGCAGGAAAAGAGAAAAAATGGTATGATAATATTCTCACCGGCGGTGTTTTTAATAAAGCATTGGATTTGATGAGTCACGAAGTATTCGTGCAAGCTGCTATTTCTGCAATAATCTGCTGTTTGGCAAGACCACTTACTATTATGGCTTTGCCATCAAAAGATAAAGAAAATAACATGTACGCATCAGCTCACTCAATTTCATCCGGTGCAGTTGGTGTTATTAGTTCACTTGCAATTAGTGTACCATTCTCAAAAGGTGTTAAACACGCACAAAAGAACTTGTTAACAAATTTGAAAGCAGAATTTTTGAAAGACATGTTCCCTCATATTGATTTGAAATCGATTACGGATGCAAAAGGTATGAGAAAACCAATGTCTGAATGGCTTGATAAAACCGGTCATAAGTTCTCAACAGAAACAAAGAACGTTATGATGGTAGCGAAACCACGACCAATAAAGAGTCTTTCTGAAAAGACTTTAAAAGCTGATTTTGGTTTTGATGTTGATATGAATGCTATAAAAAATAAACCTGTTAGCGAATGGGTTGATAAAAATGGTAATAAACTAAACTTAAAAGCTAAAGATATGTTTATTCAAATTAATGAAGAAGGTATGGGTAAAAATTACTTCTCATTAGGTTTGGCAGATAAGAATTTCTTAGGTGAAACATTTAAAGATTTAGATGTAAATACTATAGAAAAAGAAGGTAAGCGCATAAATCCTTTAGAATGGAAAAATAAAGACGGTTCACAGTTTATGCCTGATTTATTAGATAATGTTTACTTATCATCATATAAAGAAACATTTGAATCTATGCCATTGTATTCCGGTACAAAACGTACAGAAACAATGGGTAAAAAAGCAACAAAATATTGCGCATATCAAACAAATATAAAAGATTATGATGGTGTAAATGTTCCTGAAAAATTAGGAACAAAGATTACACAAGACATGTTAGATGCAGATGCTAGTAACACAATCTTATATAAACTATTGATTTGGTTACCTGATATTGTAACAAGACCAGTTGTAGCAGCGTCAACAATTGCATTGATTCCGGTTATCTTAAAAGAAGTTTTCCATTTGGAAAAGAAAAAGAAGCCTGAAGAAAATCAAATTCAAATACAAAATGAACAAAATAATGTTGCCCAAAAAGATGAAGAGAAGAAATCCGGAAAGGTGGCTGCATAATGAGAATACAATCTTTAAATACAATTAATTATAATCAGGCTAGAAAACAAAATGACAGTCAACCTGTAAAAGAAGAAGAAAATAATAATCCATCTTTTAAAGGTGGTTTTGGAGATGCAGTTGGTAAATTTTATGGAGAAAAGTATGCAGAAAAAATGCTTAACCAAAAATGGCTCCATTCTGTATCACACAAACTAGCTGGTGCTTCTAACCAGATGACACAACATATGGCAACAACTGGTTCATTGCTAACAAGTAGCGTATATTTTTATCAAACCGTTACTAATAAAAAATTAGATGCTGATAAAAGAAATACATTAGGTATTAATCAGGTTGGTTGTTTTATAGTTCCAACTATATGTGCTTATGGTGTTGATCACGTATTACGAAATTTTAATAAAAATATGGAATATAGATACTCAGGCTTGATGCGAAAAGCAATGGCAGATGGTAATTTATCTCCTGAAAAATGCGCAAATGCGATAAAATCTTTAGGACCTAAATTGAAATGTTTTGGTGCATTAATGGGTTTAGCTACTTTTACAGTAATTTACCGTTATGCAACTCCTGTAGTAATTACTCCTATTGCAAATAAAATTGGTGAGCATTTTAATAAAAAGAGAAAAGAAAAAGCTCAGGAAGTTTCTTTAAACCAAAATAATACTCAAAATGTTAAAGAAAACGAAAATAAAGAAATAAAACAATCTGCATAAATTTTATGCTACACAACAAAGCAAAAGTTCTTAAATTTTTTAAGGACTTTTGTTTTTGTTATATAATTTTTTTATGGAATTTTGTTATTTAGAAGAGATTGATTCTACAAATAAATACGCTAAAGAAAATATAAATAATTTGTCTGACATGACTGTTGTTTATACTTATAATCAGACAAATGGGCGAGGACGTTTAAATAGAAAATGGAATAATACAGGGTACGATAATATCTACGCTTCAATTGTTTTAAAGCCTTCGTCTGAAATGAAAGAAGTTTATTCAAATTTAACCCAATATTTGTGCGTCGTTTTAGCAAAAACTTTTGAAGAATATAATGTTGTTCCAAAAATTAAATGGCCAAATGATATTCAAATTAACGGTAAAAAAATCTCCGGAATTTTAGCGGAAGGAGTTATTGAAGCCGGAAAATTGGAAGGTTTAGTATTAGGGTTTGGAGTAAATCTTAATACAAAGATGGAAAACTTATCTATTATTAATCAGCCTGCAACATCTTTAGATGTTGAAACTGGGAAGTTTATAGATAAGAAAATTTTCTTAAAAAAACTTTTAGATAAATTTTGTTTGATGTATGATAAGTTTATTGAGGAAGGCTTTATTTTAATAAAAAATGAGTATATAAAAAGAGCCGGTTTTCTTGATAAAGATATTAAGGTTAAGGTTTTTGATAAAGAAATTTGTGGAAGAGCAGTTGGTTTAACAGATGACGGAGCCTTAAAATTAATTGATAAAGATAACAAAGAACACGTACTTTTAATAGGAGATATTTTATGAATGAATTATTAGCACAAGGTATTGCCGTAATGTGCATTGGTATGGGAACAGTTCTTGCATTTTTATGCATAACTATTCTTTCAATGTTTGTTATGTCAGCTGTTGTAAGAAAATTGAATACAATTTTTCCGGAAGTTATTCCGCAACCGGCTGGTGGTAGGGCAAAAAAAGCTTCAGCTTCTGATGATGCTGAAATCGCAGTAGCTATTTTATCAGCAATGTTTAAGAAATAAATTTTAGTGAATAGTGATTTGTGAGGGGTGAATGATTCCATTTACTTTAAATAATCTAAAAATTCTCACTGTTCACTATTCGCTCTTCACTGTTATAAAAAAGAAAGGGTATAAAAATGACAAAACTAATTAAAGTTATGGATACATCGTTCCGTGACGGTTTTCAATCAATTTATGGCGCAAAAGTTTTAGTTGAAGATTTTATTCCGGCACTTCAAGCAGCTGTAAATGCAGGGTTAAAACACTTTGAAACAGCTGGTGGTGCAAGATTCCAAGCTCCAATCTTTTTCTGTAATGAAAATGCATTTGAAACTATGGATAAAATTAGAGCAGCTGTTGGTCCTGACGTTAAATTGCAATCTTTAGCAAGAGGTGTTAACGTTGTAGGTCTTAACTCTCAACCACGTGATATCATTGATTTGCACGCAAAAATGTTTGCAAAACACGGCGTTAACGTAGTTAGAAACTTCGATGCTTTAAATGATGTAAATAACTTAGTTGATTCAGCAAATTCTATTAAAAAATATGGTATGCAACACGAAGTTACAATCACAATGATGGAACTTCCTTATGGTTGTGAAGGTGCTCATGACGTTGCTTTCTATGAAAGAGTTTTGAGAAGTATTTTAGACTCTGGCTTGCCATTCGATAGCTTGGCATTCAAAGATGCTTCTGGTACATCTCATCCTAGAAAAGTTTATGAAACAGTTAAAATGGCTCGTGAATTATTGGGTCAAGATGCTCATATTCGTTTCCACTCTCATGAAACAGCTGGTACAGGCTTAGCTGCATATTTAGCTGCTCTTGATGGTGGTGCTGATGGTATCGACTTAGCTATGAAACCTGTTTCTGGTGGTACAGGTCAACCTGATATTATTTCAATGTGGCATGCATTGAGGGGTACTGAATATGATTTAGGCTTAGACATCAAGAAAATTATGGAAACAGAAGAAATCTTCAAAGAATGTATGAAAGATTATCCTATTTCTCCAATTTCTTTGGCTGTTAACCCAATTCTTATCCAAGCTCCACTTCCAGGTGGTGCAACAGCTACAACTGTAAACCAATTAAAAGATATGGGTATGTTAGATAAATTCCCTAAACTTATTGCAAATATGAAAGAAGTTGTTGAAAGAGGCGGTTTTGCTACTTCTGTAACTCCTGTTTCTCAATTCTATGCTCAACAATCATTCTTGAACGCAATTACTCCGGAACCATGGCAACAAGCTAACCCAGGTTACGCTAAGATGCTTTTAGGTTACTTCGGTAAAACTCCTTGTGAACCTGATCCTGAATTGGTTAAGTGGGCACAAGAAAAAATCGGTATGGAACCAACTACTGAAAAAGTTGTTGATATCAACGAAAAAGACCCAGAAAAGGGTATTGAAGCAGCTAAGAAAAGACTTGAAGAAGCAGGACTTCCTACAACTGATGAAAATATCTTCATTTCTGCAGCTTGTAAAGATGGCAACGTAGATAAGGGTATCGAATTCTTGCTAGGTAAAGGTCAGGTTTCTGTTAATAAATCTGCTAATAAAGAAGCCGCTCCTGCAGCTCAAGCATCTGCTTCAGGTGAATATACAATCAAAGTTAACGGCAAAAATTATGCAGTTAAACTTGAAGGCGAAAACAAAGCTACTGTTAACGGTAAAGCTTATGATATCAATGTTAAAGCTGGTATTGAATCAAAAGCAGCTGCGTCATCCGGTTCTGGTGAAGAAGTTAAATCCGGTTTACCTGGCAACGTATTAAGAGTAGAAGTTTCTGAAGGTGATGAAGTAGCAGAAGGCGATGTATTAATCGTTGTAGAAGCTATGAAAATGGAAACAGAAATTAAATCACCAAAAGCAGGCGTTGTTCAATCTGTATTGGTTGCTCAAGGCGACAAAGTTGTTAGTGGTCAAGCATTGGTAACTTTGGGTTAATTAGGGGAGGTAAATAGTTATGAATATTACTGACGGTTTACATACTCTATGGGACTCAACTGGTATAATGGGTTTTGTGCATTCTGCACAAAACGCCGTTGCAGACCCTAATTTACAAGGTTTTGAACAAATCTTGCACATGCACGGACAATGGATTATGATTCTAATCTGCTTGTTCCTATTATGGCTTGGTATTAAGAAACAATTTGAACCATTGCTTCTTGTTCCTATCGCATTTGGTGGTTTGTTATCAAACATTCCAATGCCTTTAGGTGAAGAAATTGCAGGCCCTAACGGTTTCTTAGGTATTATATTTGAAGCTGGTATCCACAAAGGTTTATTCCCATTGATTATTTTCATGGGTGTAGGTGCAATGACAGACTTCGGTCCTTTGATTGCAAACCCTAAAACAGCATTATTGGGTGGTGCTGCTCAGTTCGGTATCTTCGGTGCATTATTGATGGCATATTGCTTATTCGGTTTCTCTATGCCGGAAGCTGCATCAATCGGTATTATCGGTGGTGCTGATGGCCCTACTTCAATTTATGTAACTACAAAATTGGCTGAAAACTTACTTGGACCTATTGCAGTAGCAGCATATTCTTATATGGCTTTGGTTCCTGTAATTCAACCACCTATTATGAAATTATTAACAACAGAAGCTGAACGTAAGATTCAAATGACACAATTAAGAGATGTTTCTAAGAGAGAAAAAATTGTATTCCCTCTAATGATTCTACTACTTTGTGTAATCTTACTTCCAAGTGCTTGCCCACTTTTAGGTGCATTATGTTTCGGTAACTTATGTAAAGAATGTGGTGTTGTTGATAGACTTTCTGATACAATGCAAAACGCTTTAATCAATATTGTTACAATATTCTTAGGCTTATCAGTTGGTTCTAAATTATCAGCAAGCCAATTCTTGACAGTTCAAACGTTGTTCATCTTGCTTTTGGGTATCATCGCATTCTCACTTGCAACAGGTGCCGGTGTATTGATGGCTAAATTGATGAACTTATGTTCAAAAACAAAAATCAACCCACTTATTGGTTCAGCAGGTGTTTCTGCGGTTCCAATGGCAGCTCGTGTATCTAACAAAGTTGGTCTTGAAGCTAACCCTCAAAACTTCTTGTTAATGCACGCAATGGGTCCAAACGTTGCTGGTGTAATCGGTTCTGCAGTTGCTGCAGGTGTATTGCTTGCACTTTGCCACTAGAAATTTAATAGTAAGTCTGTCTGACATATGCTTACTATAAAAAAGAATAAAAAACCGTCATAGATATGGCGGTTTTTTATATTAAATTACTATAAATTAATTCGTGAAGAACTTATTTCTTGATAATTATATACCTCTGGGTCAATTTTAAATTTCTGATTATAATTAATATTTTTAGTTGTACCATCAGTAGTTACCTTTGCAGAGGTTGGAGCAATATTTTCACCATCATCATAAGTAAATTTTATTTTCGTATTTTTACCATCATTATATGAATTTACCATACAAACCCAGCCATTGGACGCCGGCACTGTATGATTAGTAGAATTTCGCCAAAGTGAATATCTAATATTTACAGTTTCTCCGGTTTTTGTGTTTGTAATTCTTCCGGAATCCTTGTTGATAGTTGCAGCTCCTTCATATTTCCAATCACCAATTGTGAATGAATCACCATCTCCCATACATCTTAATCTGTCAAAATTTGAAGCAGAAATGCCTGTTCTTTCTGTAAATAACGCACAAGCCGCATCATAACCATCAGCTTCTTTCACTAAATCTTTTAAAAGCATAGAAGCTTGAACGATAGAAATAGGTTTGCCGGTACTTTTATTTATACCAAGAGTTAGCTTATCTTGTACTGCTAACATAGCCTCGTCAACATCACTACTGTTTATTTTGTCATCGAAAGTTTTGGTATTATCATATTTTCTTGTATCAATGGTTTCTATACGTTTTCTCATATCACTTTGTACCAAGTTTTTTATCATAGCTTTTACTTCATTATCGTTTGCTTGTTCTAATCCGCTATTTGAGTCTACAGCATCTTTACCATCAAAAACAAATTTATCATTTTGTAATGACGCATCAGTTAATGAAAAAAGAACCTTTAATTCATCTGCATTAAAAGTCGTTTTATCACCATCTATACCAGCTATCTGATTGAATCTCAAAGCTGCTTGTTCTGATAAACTATTAAAGAGTGAGTTTTGTTTTAACTTATCTACCGAAATAGTTTCTTTGCCATCAAGTATTGAACTAATCTTCTTTTCTAACTGTGCTTGATACTCTTTATTATTCGTTGTGTCATTAATCTTTGTCCATTGTTTAGGACTGTTATTAATACCGTTTTCCACATTAATCTCCTTATATTTAACTATAACACTTTATGTATAACGGCATAATTTCTGAAAACTTTAATAAAAACTTACATTAACTTTTAGAATCTTAATAAATTTAGTATGTGAAACGTAATCATACTGCATACTAAAAATATTTGTAACATTTTTATAAATTGCTTAACATTTTTATAAATTGCTTAACATTTTGTAAGATTTATTAACAAAACAAGATATTAAATATATAATTTAGCAAAATCTAAATCGCTTTTAATTGTGATTTTAATATTTGTATAACTTCCGTTAACAATATAGACCGGTATGTTTAATTCTTCTAACATAGAACAATCATCCGTAAAATTACCATCTTTAAGCTTTTCGTGTGCTTGTTTTATAATATCAGTCCTGAATGCTTGTGGTGTTTGTGTATTATATAATTTTGAGCGGTCAATTGTTCTGATTATTCTACCATCAGTATCAACTTCTTTAATCGTATCTGTTGTTTTTGTCATTACAGTTACGGCATTTTTATCAACTACAGCTTCTAGCACGTAAGCAATGGTATCTTTTCTAATTAGAGGACGTGCGCCATCGTGAATTAGCACGTATTCATTTTTTACTACTTGAAGTGCATTGTAAACGGATTTTTGTCTAGTATTTCCACCTTCTATAATTTTTATTTTAGAATTGTTAAACATTTCTTGTAATATTGGAATTATAGAAATGTTCGCAGAAATTATTATTTCGTCAATTTCATCGAAATCAATAAATTTAGTAACAGTTTCTTCAATCACTGTTTTATCATTTATTTTTTCTAAAAGTTTGTTTGTATTGCCATATCTTGACGATGTTCCACCGGCAGTAATTATTAGTGAAAATTTGTTCATTCTTCCTCTCCAAAATGATTGTATAAATCTAATTCATTATAATTATAATATTTTTTATCACCTATTTTTAGTGTGTAATCTTGTTTTTTGATAACTTCTCCAATTATTTCATACTCAGAAAGTTTTGGCAAAAAGTCTTTTGGAACAGCGGCAACAAGTTTATAATCTTCTGCTCCAAAAATTCCTTCTATATATTTCGAATTAATTGTAACGTCACTTGTTTTAGCTATTTGAAACAATGCTTCCGCTAAACCGTCTGATGTGTCCATCATTGCGTAATCCGATTGAATTTGTGTTGCAATTTCATATGCAAAATTTTCTTCCAGTTGAGGCTCCAAATGTGCTTTAATTAGTTCCGTATTATTGCCATTGTTTATTAATTCTTTTAATCCGGCAGAACTTTTACCGAATTTACCTTTTGTTATAATTACATAATCAACATTAGCATGACTTCTGGAAGAAATTTTGCGACCGTCTGTCGTTCCTATTGCAGTTATTGAAATATAAACTTTATCTGCTCCTGTTAAATCTCCGCCAACAATTTTTGCGCCTCTTAAGGCAGAATTAGCTCCCTTATAAAACTCATCAATGAATTCCGGTGACGTTTTTGATGGCAATGATAATGCAATCGTTATATAAGCAGGCTTAGCTCCAGAAGCTAATATATCACTAATATTAACAGTTACAGCCTTATAACCCAATTGATATGGAGTGCACCAATTTAGTTTAAAATGGACATCTTCAACAAGACTATCTTGAGTGATTACAATTCCAAGTTCTTTTAAGTATGCACAATCATCACCAATAAATTCGCTCCCGACTTGTTTTTTTATTATATTTATAAAATCTTGTTCTTTCATATTTTTCGTTTTTAGTGGGAATCATTTCACTATTCCCACCCTGCATTCTTAATTTATATTAATTTTACGTTTAATAAAAAAGGGTGAATTTAAAAATTCACCCTTTTTTATAATTAATTTTCTTGTTTCTTTAATGTTGGGAAGGCGATTACATCACGAATTGTAGGTGAATTTGTTAATAACATAACTAATCGGTCAATTCCCATTCCCATACCGCCTGTAGGTGCTAAGCCATATTCTAAAGCATTAATATAATCTTCATCATATGACATAGCTTCTTCATCACCGTTAGCTTTTGCCAAAGCTTGAGCTTCAAATCTATGTCTTTGATCAATAGGGTCTGTTAATTCTGAGAAAGCATTTGCGATTTCCCAACCGTTAACTCTTGTTTCAAAACGCTCTGTTAATCTGTCATTATCTCTGTGAACTTTTGCCAATGGAGAAATTTCACGAGGATAGTCAATGATGTGGCAAGGTTGAATCAATGTTGGTTCAACTGTTGCTTCAAACACAGCTTCTACAATTTGACCCCAATTCATTTCTTCATCAACTTCTATGTGCAACGCTTTTGCTTTTTCGTAAGCTTCTTTTGCAGTAAAGAATTCACCAAAATCAATGCCTGTAAACTCTTTAATAGAGCCTAACATTGTTTTTCTATCCCAAGGTGGAGTTAAATCAATTTCGTTTTCACCGTATTGAATTTTCATTGTTCCCAAAACTTCTTGAGCTACATAAGCTACAAGGTTTTCAGTTAGAACCATCATTTCATTATAATCTACATAAGATTGATAAAGTTCAATCATTGTGAATTCAGGGTTGTGACGAGTATCAATACCTTCATTACGGAAACATCTTGAAAGTTCAAATATTTTTTCATTTAAACCACCAACCATAAGTCTTTTTAAGTGAAGCTCAGGTGCAATTCTTAATGTTAAATCCATGTCAAGCGCATTGTGGTGTGTAATGAATGGTTTTGCATTAGCTCCGGATGCTTGAGTATGAAGCATTGGAGTTTCAACTTCAATAAATCCTTGATTGTATAAGTATTCTCTCACTTTTTGTACAATTAAGCTTCTTTTTCTAAATGTATCTCTTGTCTTTTCGTTAACAATTAAATCAACATATCTTTGACGATACTTTGTTTCTGTATCAGACATTGTATGATACATTTTTAATTGCTCTAATTTTTCTTCGCTAATTTGCTTGTTAGGTAAAGGAAGAAGTGATTTTGATAACATTTTGAATGTTTTAGCTTTGATTGATAATTCTCCACGAGGAGTTCTTCTTATTGAACCATAAAATCCTAGAATATCACCGATATCAACAAGCTTTAGCGTTTTTACCATATCAGGATCCATGTTTTCTTTATGAGAGAAAATTTGAATCTTTCCTGTAGTATCCATCAAGTCAATGAACATGCCGGAATTTCTGATTGCCATGACTCTACCGGCTACAGAATAAAAATCTTCTGTTTCTTCACCGGCAGGAAGATCTTTGTATTTTTCTTGTAAATACTTGGCATCAGCATCTTTATCAAATGCATATGGATACGGATTTATACCTTTATCAGCTAACTCAGCAAGTTTTTGAATTCTTGTTTGTCTGATTGACTCTTTAGCTGAAATAGGCTCTTTTGTTTGTTGTGTCATATTTATTTACCTCATTTCTGATAACTATAATTAAATTTTACCATAAAATATTTTTGTGTAAAAATATGGTTATGAAGATTTTACCTGTTATCGAAAATACATGCTCAAATATAAAGAAAACATCGACAAGATTATCAAAAGCAGGTCGTGACGGATATCATATCGCACTTAGAACCTCCAAAATTCATAATCAAAGTGATGCTGCAACATTTGTTAATATTGGGAAAAGTGTCACTAAAAAAATTTCAAAAGAAACAACGGTGGATGACTTACCAATAATAGGCGGTGCTGTTGGGATGCTTATTCCGATACCATTAATGAGCCCAATATTACTTGGCATTGGCAAGCTTGTACAAATTGCGTACAAAAGACTTCATAAAGCTTAATAAAAAGATTTACATTTTATTTGAGATTTGCTATACTTTTTTTGTGAATAGTTTCTTAAAAAAGAACGGTCAAATGACTCCGTTCTTTTTTTATTAATAAGGAAAGGAGTTATATGAAACAAGACATCAATAGATATGAAGTATTAGAAAAGATAACTCCACTAATAGAAAATACGGCAATGAGATTTAATCTCATACCAATTGAGATTGAATTTGTTAAAGAAAATCATAAATGGTTTTTAAGAATTTATCTTTATTCTTATGAAAAAGATATTACTCTTGATGATTGTGAAAATGTTACAAGAAGCTTAAATGACTTTCTGGATGAATTAATCCCTGTAAAATATTATTTAGAAGTATCTTCCCCTGGGTTAGAAAGAAAATTTAAGTCGAATAAAGAATTTCTAATATTCAAGGGTAGAAGAATAAGCTTAAAGTTAAAACAACCGTTAGAAGGTGAGACTGAAAAAATTTTTAAAGGCGAAATTCTTGATTGGGATGACAATATCGGACTAAAATTCTTTAGATTTGATGATGCAGAAGAATTACAAATTCCAAAAGAAAACATTCAATCTGCCAAATTGTATATAGATTAAAAATATAGATTAAAACAAAAAGGAGAATATAACATGATTAAAATCGGTACAGCATTATTTGAAGCTTGTGAAGAACTTGAGAGAGAACGTGGAATATCTAAAGACGTGCTTATTGCTTCTTTATGTGATGCTATGGTAGCAGCTTATAAAAAACACATGCACGTTAAAGAGGCAGCTAATATTGAAGCTATTTTAGACGAACAAACCGGAGAAATCGGTGTATTTAGTACTAAAACTGTTGTTGAAGAAGTTGAAGATCCTGACACTCAAATTTCTCTAGAAGAAGCAAAAGAAATTGATGAAGATGTTGAAGTTGATGACGAAGTTAAAATTGAAGTAACTCCTGAACAATTTGGACGTATTGCCGCTCAATCTGCTAAACAAGTTATTACACAAAGAATCAGAGATGCTGAAAGAAATAATATCTTAAATGAATTCTTGGAAAAGAAAGGTACACTTGTAACAGGTATCATTCAAAGAGTTGAAAACAGAAATGTAATTGTTAATATTGGCAAAACAGATGCAATTATGCCTCAAAAAGAACAAATTCCTCGTGAATACTATAAACCTGGTAACAGAATCAGAGTATTTGTTCTAAATGTAAAAGAAACTAACAGATTGCCACAAGTAATTGTTTCTCACGCTCACTCAGAAATCGTTAGAGAATTGTTTGAATTAGAAGTACCTGAAATTGAAGATGGAATTGTAGAAATTAAATCAATTGCTAGAGAAGCTGGATTCAGAACAAAAATTGCTGTTTGGTCAAACGATCCTGAAGTAGATTCTGTAGGAGCTTGTATCGGACCTAGAGGTTCAAGAATTCAAACTATTGTCGGTGAATTGAAGAACGAAAAAATTGATATTGTAAGATGGTCACCGGATCCTGTTGAATACATTGTAAACGCTATTTCTCCAGCTAGAGTTGTTTCTGTTGATATTATGACTGATGATGAAGAAACAAAAGATGCTTTAGTTGTGGTACCTGATGACCAACTATCATTAGCTATTGGTAGAGAAGGTCAAAACGTAAGACTAGCTCACAGATTAACAGGCTGGAAGATTGATATCAAGAGCGTTTCTCAAATGGAAAATGAAGAAGCTTCTAAAACTGCTAATTATGAATATCAAGAAGAAACAGCGGAAGATGAAGAACGTCTTGTAGATTCTGACGAAATTCAAGAAGAAATTGAAGAAGAAATGAATCAACAAGCTCTTGATGAAGAAGATATGCAAGCAGAAGAAGTTGCAGAAGAAACTTCTGAAGAAGAATAGATTTTATATCGATATATCGAAAAAAGACAAGGTATAATACCTTGTCTTTTTTTTGATTTCTGCCATTGCGAGCGGATGCGAAACAATCCAGTCGCTAAACCGGTAAGGTAATATTAGTTATACTATACTAACTCAATTCAGCAATTTTTTTGTATAAATCAACTACTTCTTTTGATAAATTCTTTGGGATTATTATTTTAATTTTTGCATTCAAATCCCCATAACCGCTTGTTTTAGGTAATCCCATTTGTTTTAATCTCAAAGACTGACCACTTGATACGCCTGCCGGTATTTTTATATTAATCTTACCATGCAAGGTTGATATTTCTTTTGAACAACCTAAAACTGCTTCAGGAGGTGTGATTTCAACATCTTTAATTAAATTGTCACCATCAAATTCATACTCGTTATCTTTAAAGTGAACAACAAGGTACAAGTCCCCTTTTTGACCGTATTCATCAGCTTTACCTTCACCTTTAAGACGAACTTTTTTGCCTTCAGAAACGCCTTTTGGTAATTTTACTTTTACAGTTTTAGGAGTTGATAAAATTCCTGTTCCGCCGCAATGAGAACAATAACCGCTGCCACCACAATAAGGACATTTTTCCATATCTGTGAAGGTTACAGTAATTGGCTTACCATCAAAAATTTCTTTTGCGGTAACGTTCAAGTTCTTTGTGATATCGAGGTCTTCTGATTTCGGCTGAGCGGTTCTTCTTTGTCTTGTTTGACCTTGATTTGCAGCTTGTCTAAAATCAAATCCTCCAAAATTTTGTCCGGCAGAATGTCCTCCCATTCCACCCATCATGTCACCAAACAATGAGCCGAAGAAGTCTGAGAAGCCGCTTCCGCCAAAGTCAAAACTTTGCGCTCCACCACCTTGATTAAAGTTAAAACTAAAGTTTTCAAATCCTGGAGGTGGCGTATAATCTGCCCCACCTTGCCAATTAGAGCCTAAACTATCATAACGTTGTCTTTTTGCTTTATCAGAAAGAACTTCATAAGCTTCATTTATATCTTTAAATTTTTCTTCTGCTTCTTTTGTTTTATTTACATCCGGATGGTATTTTCTTGCAAGTTTACGATAAGCAGATTTTATCGCAGCTTGATCAGCATCTCTGGAAACACCTAATATTTCATAATAATCTTTGTATTTCATATTCAGTCCTTCATATTTCTTTACATAATTATGATAATACAAAAAATTGTAAAACTTAACAAAATTAATCTTTTTTTAATAGTGTTTGTGATAGAATTTAGGAAAAGGACAAAAATAAAATGGATATAAAAAAGATATTATTTAGAACTAATTCAATCGATGTTGAGAAAGCACTTCCTGACGCACTTGTATTGTGTGGAAAAGATGGAAAAATTCAGTGGGTTAATGATGCAGCTGCAGAAATATTTGAAACTTCTAAAATGCACTTGTTAACTTCTAATATTGCTGATTTTATAGAAAACCCAATGAATTTGATTGAAAGTTCAATATTAATGCACAAGCCTATTATTACTAAATTTGCAGGCAAAGAAGCTTACTTTGATATGACTGTAAAAGAAATTAATGAAGGTTATGTCCTTGATTTTCGTGATGCTGTAGCACCTACTCCTATTGTAACAGAACAGGATGTTGAAGAAGTTAATAGAGAGAAAAATAATTTTCTTGTTAAACTTGCAAATGACTTAAAAGCTCCAATCCAATCTATAGTTGGTTTTTCTCAAGCTATGGCAGATGGTCTTGGTGGTGAAATGAGTGAGCAGCAAGAGAAGTATATTAGAATTATCAATAAAAATTCTACCGATTTGATGTATTTTGTTGGCAAATTACTTGAACTATCTCAAACTGAAAGTGTACAACCAACTCCGGATAAGAAGATTTTAGATGTTGCAAGTCTTGTTGGTTCTGTTGTTCGCTATAATGAGCAACTTTACAAAGGTAAAGACGTTAAAATTAGCATATCTCAAGATGATGATTTTAAGAAAACAATTTCTACTGATGAGGAAATTTTAAAAAATATTTTACAAGATTTGTTGGAAGTTTTGTTGAAAGCAATTGACATGGGCGATATAAATATACACTTATCAAATCCTAATGAAGAATATATCGCATCAAAAAATCTTGCTGTTGGGCAATATACTTTAATTTCACTTTCCAGCAATTCCATGTTGCTTTCTGAAAATGATTTGGAATGCATATTCGATCCATATAAAATTGTAGATTCTACTAATCGTAAGAATGTTTTAAGGGCAATCGTTTTGGCGAGTGTTAAAAATTTAGTTAGAGTTTTGAACGGTAATGTTTGGGTAGAATCTCAAATATTAAAGAATACAAGCTTTAATGTGATTATACCAAACTAAACTTAGTATAAATTTTTAAAAAAAGGAGCAGTTGAGGTATTAAGGGATAGTTAATGAGTAGCGTAGTACTGAAAAATCTTGTTAAGAGTTATGATGGTAAAAAAAATATCATCGACAATATTAATCTTGAAATTGAGGACAAAGAGTTCATAGTTCTTGTTGGTTCTTCCGGATGTGGAAAATCAACTATTTTGCGTTTAATTTCCGGATTAGAAGAAGTTACGTCAGGCGAAATTCTTATTGATGATAAAGTTGTTAATAATACTCATCCAAAAGACAGAGATATTGCGTTCGTGTTTCAGAGTTATGCTCTGTATCCTCATATGAGTGTATATGAAAATATTGCCTTTGGTTTAAAAATGAGAAAATACCCTAAAAATGAAATTGATGTAAAAGTTAGGGAAGTTGCAAAAGCTTTAAATTTAGATTTTATATATATATTTAATTCACTTCTATTTACTTTAATATTTTCTTTCATATTAAGCTTAGAATTTTCTAAGTTTTTCACCTCACTTATACAAACTTGCTATTATTTTATCATAAAAAGCCTTGATAATCAAGGCTTTTATGTTCATATTTTTAAAATTTCCAATTTTATACAATTTTTTCTCCTAATTTTTTACCTGCTAATATATGAAAATGTAAATGATTAACTTCTTGTCCTCCATCTTCACCACAATTTACTATAATTCTGTATCCATTTTTCTTAAATCCTTTTTCTTCTGCTATATTATTTATTGTTTTATGAATTTTGGCTATTATTTTTTCATCACTTTCTTCAATTTCATTATGTGTACTTATATGTTTTTTGGGTATAACTAGTATATGTATTGGTGCTGCAGGATTTATATCATAAAAAGCCAAA
>URPS01000033.1 GCA_900549855.1 uncultured bacterium
ATAAAATTGCACATCTCTAGTATTTTTGTTACAAATATTTACATACAAAAAAAAGTGAAGGCTCTTAAAGTGCCTTCACTTTTTTATACAATTAACAATTAATTAGTCTTTTTTTACTGTACTTTTAATATGTAATTCTCTCAATTGTTGTAAAGAAGCTTCACCTGGAGCATCACTCATCAAGCACTTAGCACTTGCATTCTTAGGGAATGCAATTACGTCACGGATAGAATCTGTTCTGCATAACAATGCAACTAATCTATCCAAACCGATTGCCAAACCTGCATGAGGTGGAGTACCATATTGAAGAGCGTTAACCATGAAACCAAATTTTTCAGTTGCTTCTTCTTCTGTTAATCCTAATGCTTTGAAGATTTTCTTTTGAACTTCTGAAGAGTGGATTCTAACAGAGCCACCGCCTAATTCAGTACCATTATAAACGATATCATAAGCAATTGATTTAACATTACCCAAATCACCGCTATCCAATTTGTCTAAGTCTTCTAAGTTTGGAGATGTGAATGGGTGGTGCATTGCCATAAATCTTCCTTCTTCATCTGACCATTCAAACATTGGGAAGTCTACAACCCATAATAAGTTGTGTTTGTTTTCGTCAATCAAGTTCAAAGATTTACCGAAATGTAATCTTAATCTGCCCATGATGTCATAAACTAATTTTGGTTTATCAGCTACGAAGAAAATGATATCTCCGGCTTGAGCACCAGCTCTTTCTTGAATAGCTTTTGCTTGTTCTTCTGTAACGAATTTCAATACTGGTGATTTTGCAGTACCATCTTCGTTGTAAATAATATTTGCCAAAGCTTTTGCACCGAATGATACAGCAAGTTTTGTAATATCATCAATATCTTTTCTAGAATATTTAGCACCGCCAGGGATTCTGATACCTCTTACGATACCACCATTTTGAAGAGTATTTTTTACGATTTCAAAATTAGATTCAAGAATAATATCACCGATATCAAACAATTCTAAACCAAATCTTGTATCCGGCTTATCAGAACCGTATCTGTCCATTGCTTCCTGCCAAGGCATTTGAATGAACGGAGGTTTGATTTCAACATCTGCTGCTTTAAACGCATCAACCAATAAACCTTCAACCATCTTGATTACATCAGGTTGTTCAACAAATGACATTTCCATATCAATTTGTGTAAATTCCGGCTGTCTGTCTGCTCTTAAGTCTTCATCACGGAAACATTTCGCAATTTGATAATATTTTTCAATTCCGCCAACCATCAACAATTGTTTGAAAATTTGTGGTGATTGTGGAAGTGCAAAGAATTTACCAGGTTGAACACGAGATGGAACTAAATAATCTCTGGCACCTTCCGGAGTTGTTTTAATCAATATAGGTGTTTCAACTTCTAAAAATTCTTGATTGTTCAAATAATTTCTAACTGCTTGAACGATGTTGTGTCTTGTTTTTAAGTTATGAAGCATTTTTTCGTTTCTGATATCAAGATATCTGTATTTAAGTCTGATATCTTCTGAAACATTTTCATCACCAAGAACGAAAGGAAGTACCTTAGATTCTGCAAGAACTTCAACATATTCAGGATACATTTCAACTTGACCTGTAGGATATTTTTCATTGTATGTTTCTTCAGGTCTTTTTGTAATCTTACCTTTTACCATAATCACATATTCACTTCTAACTTTTTCAAAAGCTTTGTGAACATCCGGATTGATTTGAGGGTTAGCTACAAGCTGGAAAAATCCGCTTCTATCACGAAGTTCTATAAACAAAATACCGCCCAAATCTCTGACTGTAGAAACCCAGCCGGATAATGTTACTTCTTCATTCAAATTGCTTAGATTAAGTTCTCCGCAATTGTTAGATTTCATTCTGGTTTTCAATTTATTATCTCCCTATAAAAATTACTATATTGCCCTAAAATCGTAACAAAAACACATACAAAAGTAAACATGAACAGCAAAAACGCTTAACATTTTAACTTTGTTTACAAAATTTAAAAACGTAATTAATGCTCAATTTTTGTAACCAATTTTTTGTGATGGTTATTTTTTAGATATTATATTTTCAATAATAGATTTTGAGGCTTCTAGCATATCTTTTTTTACACTTACATATTCTTTGTTTAAGAATTCTACAAAACTTTTATCAAAACAATCTGGGCCTTTTAAAAACTTGAAAAGACCTGTTTTGGGTAATGGTTTTACTGTTCCGTCTGTTTGTTGAAAAAAATCATGTGGTTTCATCTGAACAACACGACTCAATGACATTCTTGTATCCATCATTTTATCTGCAAGCTCACTCATTTTTTTGTTATGCGGATCTTGCCAATATTTTTCTGTTTGTATATATCTTCTATTTGTTGCGCAATCTACTTTTAACATAATAATTACCTCTTTGTCTTACCTTTGCATTATTGATATTTAAAGCATCCGACTTCGTGGTCATCAACAATTCCAATCGCTTGCAGATAGGAATATATGATAACTGCACCTACATATTTCATCCCTTTTTGTTTTAAATCTTTGGAAATCACTTCGGATAGTGTTGTTTGAATAGGAACTTCCTCACCATTATTTTTTATAACACGACCCTTTGTAAATTTCCATATGTAATTTGAAAAACTTTCATATTCTTTTTGTATTTTTATAAAACATTTCGCATTGTTTATTGCAGCAGCAATCTTGCTTTTACTCCTGATAATATCTTTGTTGTTTAACAGTTCTTCGATTTTTTTAGATGAATAGTTGGCAACTTTTTCTACATCAAAATTGTCAAAGGCTTTTCTAAAAGCTTCACGTTTTTTCAAAACGGTTATCCAAGATAAACCTGCTTGAAATCCTTCTAAAATAAGTAGTTCAAACAAATCTCTGTCATTATATTTCGGAACTCCCCACTCTTCATCATGGTATTTAATGTATATTTCAGATTTTTCATCAACCCAACTGCATCTTGTCATACTTAAATCCTTTTGTTTTTAATTTGCGGTTTTTTTTGGTAATGATTAAAATTACTCCGGAAAGTATTAGTATTATTCCTAAAACAATTCTTGGAGTAAGCGTTTCATGGAAAAATAAAATTCCAAAAAATATTGCGGTTAATGGCTCTAGTGCTCCTAATACAGCTGTTTTTGTAGAACCGATTAATTTAATTGAAATTGTTATTGTTTCCAAAGATATTATTGTAGGAAAAATTGCAAGTCCTATTGTAAAGAGCCACAGATATGGTTTATCGGGAATTTGTAATTCTGTACAAAATTTTAGGTTAATGATATAAACAATGAGTCCGAATAGCATAACGTAAAAACTCAGTTTTGCACTATTTATGCTTTTTACGGTTTTATTGTTTTTTACACCGATGATATAGAATGCGTATAAAAATGCAGAGGCTAAAACCAGCATTATACCTTGCAAGTCTAATGTGACTCCGGTTTTGCAGTTGTATAACAGCCCAATTCCACAGCTTGTGAGCGCAATAGAAGCAACAACTATTGATGTTAATTTTTCTTTGAAAAATATCGTCATCATTAATGCTACAAGAACAGGATAAATAAACAAAATAGTACACGCAATTCCGGCTTCTATATATTTGAAAGCTTCAAACAAAGTCAAGGATGATAAAGAAAAAAATAAACCCAAAATTAACATTGGTAAAATTTCTGCTTTTTTTAATTTAAGAGAAATTTTTTTGATGAATTTTAGCCAAAACCAATAGATTAATACAGCAAGTGAATATCTGTAAAACAAAACTGAATTTACGCCAATTCCATGCATATATAAAGGCAACGCAAAAAGAGGGTTTGTACCATAGCTCGTTGCTGCAATTATACCATTCACAGTACCTATTGTGCGCCCTTTTTTCACATTTTCCTCCGCTTGTCGAGATAAAACTTAGCGTAAATATAGGAAAATTGCAACTAAATAACTCGTGTAGAAAACTATTTTTAACAAAAGTGTAAACTTTTGTAAATATTTGACAAGATGAGTAGCAAAAAAAAATCTTTACACTGTTTAAGAAGAATATAAAGCTCTCTCTTCTTATTTAAACGGACAGGCCTTGGTTTTTAACAAGGTCTTTTTTTTATATTTTTTAGAGATTATATAATCTTATTGCGTTTTTATAAAGTAAGTTATCAAGCAATTCTTTATCGTTAAAATGCTCGTTTATTTTTTGAATAAATGCTTGAAGGTTCTTTTCGTATGTTTCTTTTTTCTGATTAAAATCTCCTACAGGAGCGTCTGACGCCCACATTATACGACTTGTGTAATCACCTTTTTTAGTGTTCTTTAATTTTTCTATTAATAAAATTGTATCGTCAATATCGACCCAAGAAATATCTGTGTACAAAGTTGCTTTGTCATTTTCGATAGAATCCAACATTATATCAATAGCTTCTTCATGCGAACTTTTTGGACCTGTTGATAAGTGTCCAAGAATAATTGGAACATCAGGAAATTCTTGCGCTTTTTTATAAATCAGTTTTGGAGAAGAAAAACGAGATTTTGTATGTCCACTATGATAAAGACAAGGTTTTCTGTACTCTTGCGCTATTTTTAAATAATCATCATATTTTTCTGAATCCGCTGCTAATTTGGTAAATTCAGGATGAAATTTAAGTCCGATAAATTCAGGATGTTCACTCAAAAGTTGCCTTATTTTATCACCGTTTTCTGTTCTATCAACTTCGCAAACAGCCAAAGCTTTTATTTGAGGATAATATTTGGCAATATTTAACATCGCTAAATTACACTCAATCTCGTCTTTTCCCGTGAAACTGTCAATACCTTCTAAATTAGAACAAATTGCTAAATCAACGCTATCGCCTATTATATCCAGTAAAAATTCCGGTGAAAAATTACCCCAAAAAGAGTTTCCTATATGCGTATGTGAATCAATTATCATTGTTTTTCCTCATAAGACTTGAAAAGTGTATAAATATATTTTATAATAAAAAAGCAAGCGGGTTATAAGTTAGCTGGTAACTGACTTATATTTTAACTCCTCTTGTTCTAATAGATTAGAACTAGCATTATGATGATAAGTACCAATGCTAGTTCTTTATTATTACATTTATGTATAATAAGATAAATTAGCAATAACTTTTCTACCATAAGCGTGTCCTCCTTTCTTCGGATTTGTCTGATTTTAAGTCTGTGTCCGAGAAATTCAGATAGAGGAGTACCCACTTGCCGATATTATTTTAATATAATATCGGATACAAAACATCATATATTTAGGGTAAATGTTGTTATTCTTTATTACCTACGCCACGTGTTATTGCTTCAAGAATTCGTTTTACTTTAACGACTTCAATGCCTTGAATCTCTTCTTGGAGCTCATTTGCAGCAGGAATTATTATGCGTTTGAAACCTAATTTTTGCGCTTCTGTAATACGTTTTTCGATATGATTAACCGCTCTTATTTCACCAGATAATCCAATTTCTCCGACAATTGCTGTGTGCGAATCGAAAACAACATCTCTTACACAGGTTACAATAGCTAACGCAATTCCCAAGTCTGCGGCCGGTTCATTAACGTCAATCCCGCCAATTACATTAACGTAAACATCTTGTTTGGAAAGATTTAAACCAATACGCTTCTCCAGAACTGCAAGGATTTGTAATACACGCCCTGTATCAACGCCATTTGCAACACGTCTTGGCGCAGGGTATGGAGTTGTGCCGACAAGAGCTTGTATTTCAACTAACAAAGGTCTTGTGCCTTCACTTGTTACAATAATCGTACTCCCTGGAGTTTGAGTTTGATTATATTCTTTAAGAAACAATTCGCTCGGATTTATAACTTCTGTTAGCCCTTTTTGTCCCATTTCAAATATTCCGACTTCAGAAGTGTTTCCAAAACGGTTTTTAATAGAACGTAAAATTCTGTATGATTTATATTTATCCCCTTCAAACTGAATAACAGTATCGACCATATGCTCAAGAACTTTAGGGCCGGCAATATTACCTTCTTTTGTTACATGTCCGATTACGATAATTGATATATTTTGGCTTTTTGCAATTTGCATCAAAATATTACAACATTCTCTAATCTGGGAAACACTTCCTGCAGAACTTTGAATTGCGGACGTATAAATCGCTTGAATACTGTCAATGATAACTAAATCCGGCACCATTTCTTCTATATGTTTTCTGACCAATTCAAGATTTGTTTGGGGGTAAATGTATAAATTATCTGATTTAACTCCGAGTCTTTCCGCTCGAAGTTTTATTTGTCCTGCTGATTCTTCAGCTGAAACATATAATACTTTTTTGTTCTTGCTGCATACTTGACCGGATGTCTGTAAAAGTATTGTAGATTTACCAATTCCGGGGTCACCGGCAATCAGGACTAAAGAACCTTGAACAATTCCGCCGCCAAGTACTCTATCGAATTCTGAAATGTTAGTTTCCATTCGAATTTCAGAATTCATTTCAATCTCATCAAGACGCATTGGCGGAAATTTGTCAACAACTGAAATATCCGTTTCTTTTTTAGAAATCGGAGCGTCGACTTCTTCCACAAAAGTTCCCCAGCTACCACATTCCGGACATTTACCTAAGTAGCCTGCTGTTTCATATCCACAGCTTTGACAAACATATTTAGACTTAACTTTTGCCATAAAATTACTGCTGATTCAAAGGTATAACTAATTTTTGACCGATAGATAATGCGTTCGGATTAGCCATTTTGTTAGCTTCTTGAATAGCATTAACTTTGTTCATGTCAAAAGAACCGTAAAATCTGATAACGATACTTTCAAGAGTATCACCTTCTTTAACAACATATTCTTCATTCAAGCTAACAGGTTCTGCCGTTTTTTTAGAAGAAGTATTATCAGCCGGAATAAATGAAAATCTGCTTGAAGTTGCTGCTGCAGGTTTTTTAGCAGGAACAACCATTTCTTCTTTCGGAGTAGAAACATTAATTAATAAGCTTACAAATGTTGTGATTAGTAAAGTAATGATAACACCAACAATTAAGCCGGTAACGAAATAAACCTGCGGTGCTTTTTCGTTTTTCTGACTTTTTACACCAAAAGATTGCCAAAGAGCATCCAATTCTTTATTTTTAGTTTGGGTTCTATAAAAATCTTCATCTTGATGAGCTCTGTTATAACGATTTAGAGCCTCCATCATCGCAACTTTTTCTCTGGTAATATTTGATCTTCTTAGTGTTGTACTTTTCATAAATCCTCACCATTTTAGTCCTAATCAAAACTTAACATAAAATTACAATTAGAGCAAATTTGTAAAGTTTATTGTTAAGTTTTGTTAAAAACGCTAGAGGTTATAGTTTTGAGCAAATTTCTTGGTATGTGCTCAATATTCTAAGAATTCTTACTGTATTGTTATTAATAACTCTATATACAACAAGATAATGACGTTTTGCCACATAAAATAAAGCATTTAGGTATGTTAAATCATCTCTGGTTTTGCCTAACATTAGATGGATTGTTAGTTTATCAAATGTAGTATAAAAATACTTTGCTAAGTTTTTCGCAGCTCGTCGATTATCTTTAGCTACATAGTCAGTAATGTTTTCTATATCAGAAAAAGCTTTACTGGTGATTTCTAAATCAAGTTTATTCATATTTGTTTATCAATTTTTTCATTGCTTCATGACCATCATATATAGTAGAGTCATTCCAGCCTTCCTCTATATCTTTATTTAATTGTGCAATACGTTCTGCTGAAATGGTATCTCTTGAGGCTAACAATCTTAATGCTTCTCTAACAACTTCACTAACGGAATTATATAAACCGGATGCTACTTTATCTTGAACGAATTTTTCTAAAGTTGGTGTTAGTGATATATTCATATTGTGATAGACCTTTCTTTTATAACAAACTATGTTTACATAATAACAAACTTTGTTATTATTTTCAATAAGATATCTAACTATTTATCGCAAAGTATACTTCTTTCAACCTCTTTTTACTAATATGCGTATACAATTGAGTGGTAGAAACATCACTGTGCCCGAGTAGTTCCTGAACTACTCTCAAATCAGCGCCGTTTTCTAAAAGGTGAGTTGCAAAACTATGTCTTAGCGTGTGCGGCGATATGTTTTTATGTATAAGTTTGCCACGTTCATGTATCAAGTTATATACATCTTGACGATTTATTAATCTTCCATTCGGTAAAATAAATAAACGTTTTGTGCTGAGGTTATATTTTTTTAGTAATAAATCTCTTTCCGGTAAATATTCTTTAATTACTTGTTTAGCAATTTCTCCCATAGGAATAATGCGTTCTTTTGAACCTTTACCAAAACAGCGAACATATTTAGATGCTAAATCAATGTCCGTTAGTTTCAGATTAACAAGCTCTGACACACGTAAACCACAACTGTAGAGAAGCTCCATAATTACGTGTTCTAGAGGTGTTAAATTTTCATGCAAAAGTTCTTCCACTTCTTTTATTGTTATTACTTTCGGCAGACGTTGTGGAACTTTCGGTTGCTCCAGCGTTGATGCAGGATTTTGTTTAATCAGACCTGAAGAGTATGCCCATTTGAAAAAACCTCGTATTGAAGCGATTTTTCTTATAACGCTTGTTGGAGCAAGTTTTTTTTCTCTTAGAGTTCTTATAAAACCATTGATGGTCATTCTGTTTACAGAATCAATGTTATCAATGTTTTTGGCAAATTCAGACAAATCCCTCCTATAGGCATCCAGCGTATTTTGCGCAAGTCCTTTTTCTAATTCCAGATATTCTAAATACTCTCCAATAATTTGAAACATGCTTTTATTTTATACCTTTTAGGCAAGTTCAGCAATATCTGCTATAATCTTATATAAGCTTCTCGGATTAAATAATCTTCTAATGTTTTCATATCAGATGTTGTAGAGGCAGGGTCATTGATAATTATGCAGAACGTGTATTTGTTTCCTTTCTTAGTTGTTAAAAATCCTGCAATTGCACTCACGTCTTTTAATGTACCGGTTTTTGCTTTCAAATCTGTTTTAATCGGCAACATTCTATGCGTAAGCGTACCTTCTCCTGGGGTTGGCAAATGCTGTAGTGTTTCATTGTTTTTGTTAAACACTAAATAATTGGAAATAAAATCAGCCGTAACTAAGTTATTTTTAGATACTCCACTTGCGTCTGCTAAACGTAATCTTGAATTATCAAGCTTATTTTTTACGCAATAATCATTAAATAATTTTATTGCGTAAGCATCAGTTCCTTTGTCATTGTAAGCTTTTCCGCCTGCAAGTTTTGAAACAGTTTCTGACATCATGTTATTACTGTTTTTCAAAATATCATCAATTGCTTGACTTAAAGGGTGTGTAATTTCTTCCAATTTTTTATCGCTTGTTATAACTTTGTCTGTAATAAAGTTTTGCTTTAAGTAAATATTTCTATCGCTTAGTGCATTGGTTAATCTTACGTCAAAATAGCGTTTTAGATTATTTGTCGGCACACTTAAAACAAGCGGTTTGTTTACAGTTCCTTCCAAAGTTAAAGTGTTTGCAGAAATAGAATTATCACGTGTAATTTTTACGTTGTTTTTATCGCCGGTTTTTATGTTATTAAGAAAAACTATCGGATATTTGCTCGGATTAATAATTGTTGCAATTTGTCCCTTTTGAGTTGGCATAACTGTGATTTTTGTTACATTGCCATCAAGATTGTATGAATTGAATCTTGGCATAAGAGAATTCATATCGTCATCCCATTGCCAGCCTTCGCCCCAATTTTTTTTCTCTAAAATACTGTCATCAATATAAACACTTTTTGTTGTTTCTTGTTTAATATTTTTAGCTAATTGTCTTAAATCTGAATAGCTCAAATATGGGTCAGCACCAAGTTTTATGATATAGCTATTATTGCCACGTTTATAAATTTTAGTTGAAAAGTTGTAATCATCGCCTAATACTTCTACTGCCGGTGGTAATGTTAAAAGTTTTTGAACAGAAGCAGGGTGCATAAGGATTTTTTCGTTTAATTCATACACCGGTTTACCGGTGTTTAAATCTCTAATTGATATTGCGATAGAGTTTTTTTCAACTCCTGATTCATTTATAACAGAGTTAAAATCTCCTTTTAAATTTGGAACTTTATTCCTTGTAGCTGCATTTGCCCCTACATTTATCCCTAATGTAGCAAAAAATACCAGCATTATAGCAATGATTTTTTTCATTTTTTTATTACCTCGTAAGAGTCTTGTATGTCTTTTAAAACGGTGCATTTATCTCTAAATTCGTATTCTTTTTCAAGATTTATTTCTGCGTAAATTCCACCTTCTTTTTCTTCTATTTCATCAAGAATATTGCCATCATAGTCAATAATCATTGAGTGTCCAAGGTTTTCTACTCCATCAGCCAACAAACCTGTTTGTGTAAGAGCTACCATATAAGTTTGATTTTCGATTGCTCTTGCTCGTGTCAATGTATCCCAATGAATTTTTCTTGATTTTGGCCAAGCAGCCATATTAACTAAAATATCAGCGCCGGCTTTTCTATAAGCTCTATATATTTCAGGAAATCTTATATCATAACAAATTGTTAACCCGATTTTAATTCCATCAAGCTCTACCATTACTGGATTTGAACCCACTGATATATAATGATTTTCAGTATCACCGTTATAAGAATATAGGTGATTTTTGTCATAAATACAAACAATTTTACCTTGGCGGTTGATTACAGGGCAAGTGTTAAAAAGTTTATCACCATCTTTTCTAACAAAACTTCCGCCGGCGATATTTACGTTGAATTCTTTTGCAATGTCGCAAAGCATTTTTACGGCATTAGATTCATCCAATGTTGTTGCGGATGGTGGAAATGAAGGACAATCCCAACCAACAGTCCACAATTCAGGCAGAAATACAAAATCTGCACCACCATATTTTTTTAGATTTGCGATTAAAAGATTTTTAACTGTTTCAATATTTAATTCAACGTTCCCTATTGCAGATTCCATTTGAATTGCAAGTAGTCTTACTTTTGTTTTTTCCATATTCCGAATTTGTATACCTCATCAAATGCTTGCGGAGCTTTCGCTTCCAAATCTTCTAAACTTTTTTGCAGCTTTTGGCGGGCTTCTTCTTCATCTCCATCATGCGGAATATAAATGGGCTCTCCATAAATATTGATTAAATTTGTTGCAAAAACAGGGCATCTTAATTCATCCCAAGATGGGAATTTTGCCCAAGTGAAATTATTTGAATACCAATAAACTGGTACAACAGGAACTCCTGCTAATTTTGCAATTTTAATGACTCCGTCTTTTGCTACTTTGGCAGGTCCTCTAGGTCCATCGACCATCATAGCACAGTTTTCACCGGATTTAAGGATGGAAATCATTTGCATACTAGCTTCCACTGCACCTTTTTTTCCTTTAGAACCTCGTACAGTTTTGAAACCCCATTTTTCAACAACGTCAGCAATGATTTCGCCATCACGAGAGCGGCTCACAAGTACGTGTAATTTATCACGATTTGGAATGCCATGAATGCAAAACTGGTGTGCGTGCCACATTGCGTATATGCAAGGAGTTTTGTTTGGATTATTTACTTCAATTATTCTTGTAAAAAGTTCTTGTAGTTTTAGTATTCTAAAAACTAAAGTCGATACCTTATTAATATTCTTACCGTCTAATAACTTAACCATGTAACCAATTATACTATAAAAGGTTAAAAATGTGCTATACTTGATTTGTGATTAGAAAAAATGGGATTAGGTATGAAAAGAATATTATTGGTATTATTGCTCTTTTTTCAGACAGCCGCATTTGCAAATTTTAATGATATTTATATTGCAGATATCAAATATGATTGGATAAACAAATCTGCGCTTGAAAAAGAGGCCATAATTAGTGAAGTCAAGGATATTATTTTTGAAACTCCACTGGATAAGCAGAAAAATTTTAAGGCTCAGTTTAAGGACCGATTAAAAGATAAAAACCATTTAGAAAATTATTATGCAGCATCTGCGGGGTATAAAGAATTTAAAGATAATAATATTTCAGCTTTTTATTACAAAAAGATGAAGAATATTTATATGTACGTACTGCAAGACAAAAAAGATGTCACGAAAGCGTATTATTATGACGCAATGGGAACTTTGAGATACGTGGATTTCAATTTTGGCGAATATCCGGATTATCCTTATTATTCAATTCAATATAGAATTTCCGGCACACCGGTGAGTGCAATTTATTTTATATCAAAAGATTGTCAATATTTGTTTAAACCAAATGGGGATTTTGAAGGAGTTTGGTATAAACATAATTTGTATAATAAAGAAAATAAGATTATATTGAAAAGGACAACGTATTAGGGTTTATTAGCCCCCACCCAAATTTCTCAATTTCGAGCATAGCTCTCAATTGGAAATTATTCCCTCCCCCTATAAAGGGAGGGGTTGGCTATATTGTAGTTATTTGGAGTATTTATGAACATAGAACAACAAATCGGACAAATTTTAATTGATAAAAAATTAACAATCGCAACAACAGAATCCTGTACCGGCGGGCTTTTGAGTTCAAAACTTACAGATATTAGCGGCAGCAGTGCTTTTGTTCATTTGAATTTTGTAACTTATGCAAACGAAGCTAAACATAAAATTTTAGGCGTAAGTTGGGATACGCTGAATAACCTTGGTGCAGTTAGTGAAGAATGTGCGATAGAGATGGCAGAAGGTTTGCATAAAATAACTGGCTCTGATATTTGCGTTTCAACAACGGGTATTGCAGGACCCACCGGTGGAAGCAAAGAAAAACCTGTCGGCTTAATGTATTCTGCAATACATTATAATAACAAAACTCAAGTGTATAAAATTCAACTTTCGTCTGATATTGAAAGAGTTGAAATGAAACAAAAATTTACAGAAGAGGTGCTGAAAAACATTTACACTCTAATTCGTTTTGTATAAAATAAAAATATGGGAGTACATACGAAGAAGGGTATCGTTTTATTTTGTTTAGGGCTAATTTTATTATGTCCTGTTTTTGCTGACGAAAATCAAGCGGACAGTCAACCAACTAATGATGATAGATACAAAGGTGTTCCAATAAATACTAACGATTTTTCCGGTTATATGGAAACCTTGAAGGGACAAATTCAGAAGAGTTGGTATCCTCCTGAATGTTTGGAACACGATGGACATGCTCTTGTTAAATTTAGTATTACCCGAAATGGGGACGTGTATGCAGTGCAAATTTTAGAAAGTTCGGGAGATTCTGTATATGACGAATCGGCATTAGAGGCGATTAAAAAAGCTTCTCCTTTTGCACATTTTCCGGCTGCAACGACAAAAGGTGCACTGACTATAAATTATTCATTTGATACTGCAGTTGTGAATACCGGAAACATGCAGAATTATTTGCAGAGCGCTGAAAAATTTTATAACGTAAATAATACGATGGCATTGGATTATATTAATCGTGCAATTGATGAAGTTGACGGCGACATAAATGCTTATTTTCTTTATGGCAAGCGCAGTAAAATTAAACAAGCCTTAGGCGACAAAGTCGGAGCTGCAGTAGACTTAGATGAATCAAAAAGGCTAAAAGCAAAATACGACCAAAAAAGAATAGTTGCAAGCAAACTTATTGCTGAGATGGAACAATCACCTTACGCTTATTTTTCTCTTGCTCATTCTTATGAAATTGCAGGAGATTATAAGAATGCAATTGAAGCTATCGACAAAGCAATTCAGCTTACAGAATTGAATAATAATTACAAGCGATATAAAAGCGAATTGTTACAAAAGAGTGGGAATCTGTAGTTTCCCCCTCACTCCCCACTTCCCCGCAACGCATCTAAGCCTCTTCGCCTCTAAACTTCTAATCTGCAACCCTAATAATACTATTTACTGTACAATGATCTAGTTCTGCAACAACTTCTTTGATTAATTTTTCCTGACATTGTTCAGTGATTACAGTGATGTCAGCAGTGTTGTTGTCAGAAACACCTTTTTGTAAAATACTTGATAAACTAATATTCTTGTTAGCACAAATAGTACCGATTTTTGCGATTACACCGATTGCGTTTGGCGCAGTAATTGATATGTAGTACTTATTATAAGTATTATCAATATTTACAGGGTTTGCTTTTTGAGAATGGTGACATCTCATCATTGGTAACATATAATCAGTTTTTCCATATTCTGCTGCGATTGCTAAAATATCACCGACTACAGAACTTGCTGTTGGGAATTCTCCAGCTCCAGGACCAGAAAGAACGATATTTCCAATAGGATGTCCGCTGATTGCTACTGCGTTTGTTACATAATCAATATGAGCAAGCATCGTGTTTTTAGAAACAAGCATAGGATGAACTCTAACATCTGCATTATCATTTTCATCAATAGTTGCAGTTGCGATAAGTTTGATTTTGTACCCAAACTCATTGGCTTGTGCCATATCTTCTTTTCTAATTTTAGTAATGCCTTCTCTATAAACATTTTCAATTTTAATTCTTTTTTTGAATGCAATAGTAGCAAGAGTTGTAATCTTATAAGCAGCATCAAAACCTTCTACATCACCGGTTGGGTCTGTTTCTGCGTAACCAAGCTGTTGTGCTTCTTTTAAAACATCTTCGTAAGAAGCTCCATCGACATCCATTTTTGTTAGAATGTAGTTTGTTGTACCGTTTAGGATTGCTTGAATTTTATTAATTTTATTTCCGGCAAGAATTGTTTTAATTGGCATAATGATAGGAATACCACCGGCAATAGCAGCTTCATAAAGAACTACTCGATTATATTTTTCTGCAAGATTAAATAACTCTTCACCTTTTTTTGCCAAAAGCTCTTTATTTGCAGTAACAATATGCTTACCGTTTTCTATTGCTTTAGAAATATAATCAAAAGCAGGAGTTACACCGCCAATAAGTTCTACAACGACATCAATATTTGGGTCGTTAACAACTTCGTATGGATTGTCGGTTAGCATGTCGGCAGGAACATCAACAGGACGCTGTTTGTTGATATTTTTTACAGCAACTTTTACTATTTCTACGTTGTCAAGCTCTTCAACGGTCTTGTAAACACCGCAGCCAACTGTGCCTAAACCGATTAATCCTAACTTCAACTTGCTCATATAATTTCTCCTAATTGTTTTTTTGGCTATTATAACATAAAATTTGAAAATTTATGCTATTATTAAATCTATGTTTAAATCAAAATTAAAAATTCTTACAGGCGATATTTTAGGCGGCTTAAATTCAGCAATTGTTGCTCTTCCGCAAGCGTTGGCTTTTGGGGTGGCAACAGGCTTTGGAGCTAGTGCCGGAATTTGGGGTGCTATTATTTTGTGCTGTATTGCAGGATTGTTGGGTGGGAAAGTTCCATTGGTATCAGGAATAACAGGTCCTGTAACCATAGTTATTGCGTCTATTATGGCAGCACTTAATGCAGATATTTCTTCTGTAATTTTAGTTATTATTATGGCAGGAATTTTACAAATAATATTGTCGCTAACCTCGTTACCGGTTATTGTTAAATATGTTCCGTATCCGGTAATATCCGGATTTATGAATGGTATCGGATTTATAATTGTCATAATGCAGCTAAATCCGCTTATAGGTTGTCCTGTGATGTCTAATACGATAACCAGTATTACATCATTTGTACATAATTTGAGTTTGATAAATTATGATGCTCTTTTGATAGGATTATTAACTCTTTTAATTGTTTTTGTTATTCCAAAAAGGTTAAATAAAGTCATCCCGTCACAAGTTATAGCTCTTGTTCTTTGTACTTTTATATCAATAAAATTGGGATTGAATGTAGAAAAAATCTCTAATATATCAATTGCGTTTCCTCAAATAGTGTTGCCAAAAGCAGATTTGCATAGTGTAATTACATATTTTCATTATGCGGTAATGCTTGCTATTGTTTTATCATCAGAAAGTTTGTTAACGGTTTTGGTTTCGGATTCTCTTTTGAAAACAAAAACTTCATCAAAAAGTATGCTGTTAGGGCAAGGTGTTGGAAATATAATTTGCGGTTTAACAGGTTCGCTCCCCGGTTCTGCTGCTACAATGAGAACAGTTGCAGCTATCAATGCGGGTTCAACAACAAGATTGACGGCTGTTATTAATCCATTAATATTAATGCTTCTTTTATTTAAACTTTCAGGTTTTGTAGCAGAAATCCCGCTTGCGGTATTAGCAGGAATTTTGATAAAAATCGGGTATGATATTATTGATGTAAAACTCCTGAGAGTAATAAAATTTGCACCAAAAGACGATTTGTATGTTTTAGGTTTGGTATTTCTTTTAACTGTTTTTTACAATCTTATTGTAGCTGTTGGTGCAGGTATTACTTGTGCGGCACTTCTTTATGCAAAACGAACGGCTGATAGTGCAAAATTAGTTCAGAAAACTGTTTATGACAAAGATATTATGAAATTGGAAAAAATCTTGGAAAAAGATTATAGACATAAAGTACGTGTCGTACACATTGATGGTCAATTTTTCTTTGGCTCTGCAACACAACTTGTTTCTCAATTTGAGGATGTTTTGGGTACAAAATATTTGATATTAGATTATTCTTCTGAAAATACGCTTGATATTTCTGCAATTTTTGCGTTGGAAGATATTATTATTAGATTGCAGGCTCAAAGAGTAAAAATTCTGCTCGTTTTGAAATCGGACGCTGTAAAAGAACAATTTGAAAAGCATGATATTCTTAAACAAGTCGGACATAATCATGTTTTTGATAATGAAACAGATGCTATAGAATTTGCTAAAAAATGTCTTAAAAATAAGGTAAAAAGACATCGAATTTGGTAAGTTTAAATCTTTCGGGTATAATATAAACAGACACGGAGTTTATTATGTTTGAAGATTTTAATGAAGTTATATGTTTGGGTATGGGCGGTTCTTATTCTGAAATCGCAAAAGACAAACTATTTAAAGCGTATGATTTGTTTTTGTACCAACGTTCTTTTAGTTCAATCAAGGAATGTATAGATTATGTTGATGAAAATAGTAATGCGATTGCAGTTTTACCGGTAGAAACAACATACAAGGGTATTATTAGAGAAACAATTGATAATTTGATACTTACCAAAAATCAAAATATTCAAATTTTAGCGGAAACTATTGTGCCGGTTAATGATTGTATTTTATCTAAGACTACTGAATTTTATTCAATAACTGGTTTGATTGCAAATCCTAACGCATTAGCTAAAAGTAAGACTTTTATTAAGGATGAAATGCCAAGACAGCTCAACATCGTAGTTGCGGAAAGTATGGACGAAGCCGCACGCTCTTTATGTAATTATAATTTAACGTATTCAATCATAGGAACTCATAAAACTGCAGAATTGTATAATTTGAATGTATTAAAAGAGCATATAGAAGATGATAAAAATAACGAACGCAGATTTATAGTAATCGGAGATGCATCTACTCAATCTACGGGTCGTGATAAAACAAGTATTGTATTATTCCTGAATGACCGACAAGGTGCACTTCTTGATATTGTTCAAGTATTTGTAAAATACAATATAAATATTACACAAATAAATTCTAAAATGATGAATAATAATGCGGAAGAACAAGCTGTATTTATTGACTTTGATGGTCATAAAGATGATAATGTTATAAAAAATCTAATAAATGAATTAGAACCGCATGCGCAAAATGTAAGAATTATTGGCTCTTACGCAAAGTTTTAAGCTGCCGGAGTGTCTGCTGAATGATTAGGATTTGATTTTTTCATGTCTTGAAATTCGTCAAGTCCGACTTTCCAACTATCTTCATATTTAAAATCTCTGGATGCAATTTCATCCGGCAAGCCGGCATGGTGAATTTTTGGTAGCAATTCTTTTTCGCTCATTTCAATTGGGGCAGAAATTTCATCATCAGAATCTTGACAAATAAAGACACCTTCTCCATTATTGTTTATTTTATAACCGACAATAGTAATTTCGTGTCCGGCTAGTTTGCCGTTGTTTTCCGGATCCGGCCAAGTATAGCCGATAATTATATTATGTCCCATCTTTAATGTATCTAATAATTCTTTTTTGATTGTTCCAAAATCTTTTTCGTAACCCTTTAAACGTCCATTTTCATCGACGATTTGATAAGTTACGGATGTCGTATTTTTATCTTCAACAACAGATTCAACATAAGTTTTTTCAAAATCAATTAGTCCGCCATCTTCTTGTGTCCAAGAATTTGGTGCACGTTTATCAATCAGAGAGTTATAAGTCTGTTGTGAACCTAACTGCATTAAAGTAGATTGCATAAGAACATCAATTATAGAACGCTCTTTTGCGTCACGATGGTTGTTTTGAATTCTTGCACGAATAATTGCGTATTCATCCGGCTTGAGTAAAACGGTTGCAGTGTTGTAATCTTTCATTTGATGTGGAGTTTTAAAATTTGTTAATAACCATACAGATTCCAAAGACTTATCAGAAAGATTATCCATGCTGATATCTTTTAATACTTCGTTCTTAGGAGAAGTTAGTCCTTCTACCATACGGAAAAATTCTGCTGTATGCTTTGTTGCTAAATCAAACTCAATACTTGCTGCGGGACAAGTTCCGGTATGCATATTATCAAGTTCCCATTCTGTTTGAGCAATCTCTTTTGGGTTTTCTGACATATTTGTAATCAAGCCGACGATTTGACGTTTATATTGGCTTGGAATATCTTCACAAGTCTGAGTAATAGAATACGGATTTGCTAAAATATCCAAACATTCTTTCAAAATTGTTACCTTGTCTAACCCCGGATCTCTTTCTTCTGTAATAATTTTATGCAAATTATCCAAAACAGAGCTTTTGTCGTTAGAATTATTCTTCAAAAGTTGACCGGATTTTAGTGCAAATTCCAATTTTTTTCTGTATTTTAAATCAAGTTCATTTGATAATTCTTCATATTTTTTCTTTTCATCTTTTGTGGTTAAAGATGTTCTTGTTGTTAAGGCAGAAGTGTACGCAGATGCTCTAAAAACAGGAGTCTTTGTTTCGTTCTCCGGAACAGAAATTTCTGCAGCAGGTTTTGAATTCATCGTTTTTTGAATTCCTGCAGTTTGATATAAATTAATTTTTTGAAAATCTACACTAGCCATACATATATAAAAACAATTATTTAGCAAAATTTGCTTAATTATTAAGAAAGATTACAAGACTACGATATAAGTTGAAAATTGAAAGTTGTATTAAAATTTTCATAGCGCTTTACGTTGAATTGTTTTTTAGTTATTTACTAAATAATCTTCCAAAGCGCACATTCCCTCCCTTTATAGGGGGAGGGCTAGGGAGGGGGCTATCCCCGCAAAAATCATTTTTATAACAATTTTCAATTTTCCACTTTCAACTCAAAACAAATTCACGCATTCACTTTCCAATTCAATACTTATTGGCTCAAATGTCTTCTCAAATTATTTTTAACTCCGCCAAGTGGTCCATTGTTAGGAGCTACCAAATTTTGGTAATATTTTTTTGCATAAACAATCGGGAATTTTGGTAGCCAAGTGAATTTCATAATTATGTTAGCAGCATCTGCACCTTGCGAAAACATCAATTCATCAATTGTTTGTTCGTAAGCCGGTGAGATGGAAGAAATTACTTTTAACAAATAATTTGTCGCAGTCACGCTATAATACCCTGTTGTGGCAGCAGGCTTTTGGATAAGCTCAGTAATCGTAAAATCAACATCATCTCTATTTGCTACAATATCGAGTGGAAGAGTCAACTCTCCGTCTTTAGAACTCTCTATTTCAAATTGTTGACCGTTGTATACAATAACCATTTTGTTACGTTTTGGCATATAAATGTCATCAAAAATATTATCTAAAATAGGTTGTCCGTTAAAATCCGTAACACCGTATTTATAGTTTTTACAAGTCAAAAACATTCCGCCAAAAAGCAAATCAATAGAGGAATATTCAACCGGCAGTATTACAAAACCTTTTTCATCAAAAATACCGAATTTATCACCTTTTGCAAATTTTGCGAATTTTCCTAGTATTCTATCAGCTTTTGAATATTTAGCGTCAACTAGAACAGTGCCACTGTCATCAATTATTCCAAACTTTGAACCGCTTTGCATAATCCAAGAGGATTCACCTAAGCGGATAAGTTTTTTGTACTTAGCGTCTACAATTGTTTCGCCTTGTTCATTCTTAAGCCCAAATTTTCCGTCTTCACTAAAAACGGTTGGTCTTGCAAAACTGACATTTTGCAACATAAGCATAGTTATAACAAATAAAGCAAACTTCTTCATAATAAAAGATTAGCATAAAATCCAAAAAATTATACCATTTCTCTTAATTTTTTTAATTGGTCACGAATCTCTGCAGCACGTTCAAAATCAAGAATTTTAGCGGCTTTGTGCATATCTTTTTCAAGTTTGTTGATAAGTTTTGGTAAATCTTTTTTGTCGATACCCAAATCTACCATTTCTTCTGCCACAATATCTTCCAAGCTTCTATAACTTGCAACAAGAGAAAGTAAATTGTTTTCAATCGGTTTTTTGATTGTTTGAGGAATAATGCCGTATTTTTTGTTGTAAGCAAGTTGTATTTCTCTTCTTCTGTTTGTTTCATCAATTGCACGCTGCATAGAATCCGTAATTTTATCCGCATACATAATAACTTCACCGCAAGCATTACGAGCTGCACGACCAATTGTCTGAATCAAGCTTGTGTCAGACCTTAAGAAACCTTCTTTATCTGCATCCATAATTGCCACAAGCGAAACTTCAGGAATATCTAAGCCTTCTCTTAAAAGGTTTACACCAATCAGAACATCAAATTCGCCTAGTCTTAAATCTCTCAAAATTTCAACACGCTCAATTGACTTAACTCCGCTATGTAAATATCTTACACGAATGCCTTCTTGCAAAAAGAAATCGCACAAATCTTCTGCCATACGTTTTGTTAAAGTTGTGATTAACACACGCTCATCCTTTTTGGCACGTTTTTCAATTTCTGTTTTCAAATCCGGAATTTGTGACTCAATCGGTTTAACGGTGATTTTAGGATCAACAAGCCCTGTAGGACGAATAATCTGCTCAACAAGCTGCTGCGAAGTTTGCTTTTCAAAATCAGCAGGTGTTGCTGAAATATAAATCTTTTGTCCGACTTTTGCAAAAAACTCTTCACTCTTTAAAGGTCTGTTATCTTTTGCACAAGGAAGGCGAAAACCAAAATCCACAAGAGTTTTCTTTCTTGCTGCATCTCCATGATACATACCGTTAAGTTGCGGAATTGTTACATGAGATTCATCAATGACAGTCAAAAAATCACCTTGAAAATAGTCCAACAAAGTTGCCGGAGCCGAACCTACAGGTCTGCGTTCTATTATTCTTGAATAGTTTTCAATTCCGGAACAATAGCCCATTTCCTTAATCATTTCTATGTCATATTTAACTCTTTGTTGAAGTCGTTGTGATTCAAGAATTTTATTTTCACTTTCCAGTTCAATAACTCTGTTTTTGAGTTCTGTTTTAATCATAGAAATTGTTTCGTCTTCGTTTTCGTCATATGCAATATAATGCACAGCCGGATAAATCATAACAGATTCAGGAACTTCAATGATTTCACCGGTCAAATTGTCAATTTTAACAATTTTTTCAATCTCATCTCCGAAGAAATAAATCCTTGTAATAATTTTTTCGTAAGCCGGCATGATTTCTAAAATATCGCCTCTTGCTCTAAAGGTTGAACGCTCCAGAACCAAATCATTTCTTGTGTATTGCGTCATTACAAGATGTTTTATCAAATCACCTCTATCTAGAACATCACCTACTTTAACTTGAATTGTTCCTTTAAAATAGCTTTCCGGCAAACCTAAACCATAGATACAGCTTACAGATGCAACAATAATTACATCATTTCTTTCATATAGGCTTCTCGTTGTGTTATGTCTTAGTCGGTCAATTTCTTCGTTAATACTTGCAGATTTTTCTATATAAGTGTCTGTTCTTGGAATATAAGCTTCCGGTTGATAATAATCGTAGTAAGAAATAAAATATTCTACTGCATTGTTTGGAAATAGTTCTTTGAATTCATTATAAAGCTGCGCAGCCAAAGTCTTGTTGTGCGCAATAATTAATGTAGGTTTTTGAAATTGCTCAATAACATTTGCAATCGTAAATGTTTTACCGGAACCTGTAATCCCAAGTAATGTTTGAGTGTCATCTCCGGCTCTTAGTCCTTCAATAAGCTGTTCAATCGCTTTTGGCTGGTCGCCTGACGGTTTATATTTCGATACCAGTTCAAATTTTCTTTCCATACCAACATTATATCACTCGTAGAAAATATTGTATAAAATCGGCAATTTCTTGATAGATTGGGAGTTCTGTGATAGAATGAAAATCTTAAAACTTAAAGTTTTTGTAAAATTTTGTAAAAACATAAAGAGGTGAACGCAAAAATTTTTTTCACCCTCGTTAATATAAATAGCATACGTATGAAGGAGATTTTGCCGAATGATAAAGCCAATAGGGATGGCTAATGTAATTTTTAGAGCTGATAAACAAACGATTGATAAACAAACCGGCGAGTACGTTGATCCGATGATGAAATGGCCGCTTCGTGGTGCTGCTTTTACTAACGAAGTAGGTGAAGCTTTGCGCCCGATAATCGGAGGAGCAGCAAATTTAACTTGGGTTCCGGCTTTGATGTATATTGGTGCTGATGTTTATGACAAATATAAAAATGATCAGACGGAATACAGCCCAAATTCAAAAAGATGTTTAAAAGAAGCAATTTTTCAAGGATTAGCGAGTGTGTGTCTTCCTGTCTTTGCGGTTAAATTTGGACAAAATATATTTTCTCAATTTGGCAAATTTGATAAAGATGGAATATCTTTAAATTCAAAAGAGCATGTTTCTAAAGTTGCAGAACAATTTATTGCAAATGGTAAAATGCACGCATTTGATGGGCAAGATGATGCTTGTGTTAAAGAATTTTTATCTCAAGTATCCAGCAGCAAAGATTATAGCGATAAAAAGCAAAAGGTTAAAGTTTTCAGAAATGAAAATCAAGAAAAACTTGAAAAATATGCAGAAAAAACAATCAAAGATTTGATTGAGTTGCGCAAAAACCTTCTTAATCCGACTGATGCAATGAAATCTAACGGTTGGTATTCTAAGTATACAAAAGGTTTAAAAGGTGGACAAACTCCTAGTGTCGCAGTAAAAAATGTCTTGACTGATTTTCAAAAAGGCAAAATGATGAAGGGTAATTTCATTAAAACAATTGGCGGCTTCATAGCGCTTGGTTCTGCAATCAAACCGATAGACCATTTTGTTGAAAATGTACTTATTGGCAAATATGTAGGTCCGCAAATAGATAATTTTAAAACTAAAAATAAATAGTTCTTAAGGATTACTTCTTTAGCAGATTAAGAAAATGCGGGTGCAATGCTACAATATAAATGTAAGTCGAGGGCAACTAGTGAATTGTCGGATTTCGACGAAAAATGATTAGGCATTGTGTGTGTGTTCGGCTTACTTCTTAAGAAACCCAAAATCTTTTCTTCATAATAATTAGCCTTGCTCCTTTTGTCTCTCTTCCGAAAGGAGCTTAATTTTGTTTTATACTCCTCAAAAACTCTCCAACTGTCGATATTAAAAAATATTTAAAACGATATTCTTAAACTATAAAGGAGATTGTTTTATGACAGAGAAGAAATTTTTAAGTTGTATCCTTACAGAAGGAATTTTACTTGCAATTGTTGGACTTGCCATGTTAATGCTTCCTAAAATAACATCTTTAACGTTTGGAATGATGTTGTGTCTTTCTTTTGTTATATATGGCGGATACAAGGCGATAAATGCGATTATGACCAGAAATTATACAAGGCATTTTCTCTTAAATGTAGTGTTGGGGCTAATTTTGTTTGTTTTGGGAATCTTTTTGTTCTTAGCTCCTATGTTTAGTTTAACATTGATTACTGCGACTATTGGAGTTTACTTTTTACTGGAAAGTGTTTCAACTTGTGCGTTTGGTATCCAAAATAGAAAAACGCTATATTTCTGGTGGGCTGAAATTCCTCTTGCAATATTACAATTCCTACTTGGCCTAATTATCATTCTAGGCTTGCCATCAACCGCATTATGGGTTGTAGGTGTTTTGATGGGTGTTAATTTTCTTGTAGCGGGCATGATTATGATTAGTATGTATGTTGCAACAAAATACGTTTTTAGCATTTAGAGGCGACGAGGCGAAGATGCTTAGATGAGTGGAAAATGAAAAGTGGTTTTAAATATATTTTAACAAGTGTAGCGCATTTCCTCTCTTTATAGGGGGAGGTACAGACTTTTCTAAAACTTAATTCTCGCCCGCAACATCC
>URPS01000034.1 GCA_900549855.1 uncultured bacterium
TGACCTCCACCTTACGGGCTAACGCCCTACCGAAAATCCGCTCTCCCATCAAGGGCGAAGCGTGAACTGCGTTATCCAATTCATAAAGCCAAATTCAATTGTCAACTTGCGGGATCTTACTCTAATAAAAGAAATGGTATCGGAAGTATCGCTCCGCCGATACCGGCTCCATATACTAAAGTAATGAAATCGAATGTAATCATTTGGAGCCATATTAATTGTGTCAAACTTTTTCACTTTCTAAAACTCAAACCATTGATTTTATTGAGTTTTAGAGTATTATTTGTTAGGCTTTTCAAACATAACATTTTGTATAAAATGTTATGTTACAAAAATGGCAAAAATACGAATATTACTGCATTTTAACCTTTATGTCTAACGATATAAAAAGTATATTCCTACTCTATACCTAGGGGTTCACAAACGCTATAATGTATGCTATAATAGTGATTAGAAATATGATGTTTTCAAGTCAAACATAACATTTTATACAAAATGTTATGAGCCCAATAGATATAATACTTTCAGGCACCTATTTTTAAGCTTTGTTAAGACAAACATCAATACACTTAATATTTCAACCTAAGACAAAGAGGTAAAATCTCCCAAATCGCCCTAGTTATGGAGGTCGCCGTCGCAGGCGAATTATATGAGCCGTACGAATGCGGGCGGGTATCAAACAGCAATTAGATTAACCAAGGCATTGACGCAGAGCTTTTTTGCGTTTAAACTTAGATATTATAAGTGTGGGGAGATAAATATGGAAGAAAATGTTTTAAAGAAATTTAGTACTGCTAAGTTTTTAAGTTTTGCTTTAGGATTTTTCGGGTTACAATTTGCGTGGCAAATGAGAATTATCCTATCAGGACCTGTTACAGAAAACCTTGGTGCATCACCATTTTTATTTGGTTTAATCTGGTTAGCAGGGCCGTTTACCGGCATGGTTGTCCAACCGTTAATCGGCGCTTTGAGCGACAAAACTACTTCTCCTTTCGGAAGAAGAAGACCTTACTTGTTAGGTGGCGCTTTACTTTCAGCTGTGGCTCTTTGGGCATTGCCTAATTCTGAATTAATCACAAACTTCATTTCTTCTAATTTACACATAAAATTACCGGCTCTTGCAGCATTAGGTTTCGCAGCAATCATGATATGGATCCTTGATGCTTGTGTCAATATTGCTCAAGGTCCTTACAGAGCATTAGTTCCTGATGTTGTACCACAAGAGCAACATTCCATTGCAAATTCTTATATAAGTTTAGCAATCGGACTTGGTTCTGTAGTTGCAGCTGGTACTGCACCATTTTTAAAATGGGCATTTAATTATCAAATGTCAATCAATGCTCAATTTATTATGGCAGCTTTAGCTTTCTCACTTGGTATGATTTGGACTTGTATGACAATTAAAGAACGCAGATATCAGCCAAAAGAAGACGAAAAGAAAGAAAAATTTGATTTTATAAAATCATTAAAAGAATTCTTCGCACTATCTCCGGAAGTTGGAAAAATTTGCTGGATGCAATTCTTCACTTGGATTGGCACAATGTGTATGATGATTTATTTTACACAATATTCTATCCACACAGTATTTGGAGTACCTGATTTATCAAATGTTTCCGAAGTTGTAAAATCCGGATATGATGCTAAAGTACTTGCCGGCACAAACTTTTCTTCTATATGTTTTGCAATATTCAATTTCGTTTGTTTTATTGTTGCAATTCCTATAGGTGCTTTATCCGTAAAATTCGGTAACAAAAAAGTTCACGTGATATCAATGTTGACAATGGCTTTAGCTTATTTAGGCATGGCATTTTGTGTTAACGTAAAATTGGTAGCACTATTTATGGCAATTTCCGGTATTGGTTGGGCAAGCATATGTGCACTACCTTTTGCAATGCTTTCTCAATTTATCAAACCCGGAACAGAAGGTTCTGTAATGGGTATATTTAATATCTTTATTGCAGGTCCGCAAGTATTTGTTTGCACACTGGTTTCTTGGTTCATCAACAAATGCAGCTTTAACGTAATCGGTGGTGTTAATTACCACTGGGAATACACTTTTGTAATTGGTGCTTTATGTTTAGTTTTGGCTTCTGCAATTGCTTACAACGTTAAAAGTAAGGCTGAAATTGAAGGTTAAAAACAGAGGTTTATCAAATGCAGAATTCAAATAGAAGTGGTTCAAAAGGTCGTGTATTCTTTATATATCCACCTTCACCTGTTTTGAACAGAGAAGACAGGTGTCAACAGCCGACTAAGGATTTGTTGGTAATTCCGCCACTTCCTCCGACTGATTTAATGTATTTGGCTGCAATAGCAGAGCAGTGTGGATTTGAGGCAAAAATAAAAGATTACAGCCAAGGCGGCGATTTTATTGCTGAGTTAAAAGAATTTGAACCGCATTATTTAGTTGCAAATATTGCAACTCCTACATTTTCTTCTGATATGGATTGGATACGACAAGCTAAAGAAACAAATCCTTCACTTTGTACAATTGTAAAGGGAGCGCCGTTCTTAACTTACAACCAGAATGCTATTTATGAAAATACGTATTTGGATTATGTAATTGTAGGTGAAGCTGAATTCACGCTCCGAGATATTTTAAACAGAGTTCCTGATAATGAGATTTTAGGTATTTGCTATAGAGAAAACTTTCAGGCAGAAAAAACAGAAAAGCGTCCGTTTATCGAAAATTTAGACAGCATTCCGTTTCCTGCCAGACATTTGGTAGATAACACTATTTACAGAAGACCCGACAATGGCAAAGTACAAGCTGTAATAAAAGTTGCACGTGGCTGCCCGTTTCATTGCTTTTTCTGTTTGGCAACACCGGTATCCGGTGCTAAAGTTCGAGTTCGCTCTGCAGAAAATGTTATTGCAGAAATTAAAGAATGTGTAGAAAAGTACAACATCACAAACTTTGTGTTCTGGTCAGATATTTTTAATTTCAATAGAGAGTGGACACTCAATTTATGCAATAAAATTATTGAAAGCGGACTAAAAATAACTTGGTCATCTAATACTCGTGCAGACACAATGGATGACGAAATGGCAGCTCTTATGTACAAGTCAGGTTGCAGGCTCGTAAGCATAGGAGTTGAAAGCGGCTCGCAAATGATACTTGATAATATCGGAAAAAAAATTAAGCTTGACGATATTAGAAAGACTGTTAAAATTTTAAAGAAAAACAGAATTAAGATTTATAACTATTTCGTAATCGGCTTGCCTTGGGAAACAGAGGAAACAGTAAAAGAAACAGTAAAATTCGCAATAGAATTGGATAGCAATTTCATAAGCTTTTATACGGCGACTCCGCTTCCGGGGACAAGATATTTTGCATACGCAATGGCAAATAAGCTCGTAGAAGGCAACTTGGATTTCACAAGTGCTTACTATGAGCCGGTAGTCCGTTCGCAAGCTTTGAGCAAAGAACGCATTTTTGAATTACATAAAAAAGCAGTTAAGCAATTTTACTTGCGCCCTAAATTTATCTTAAAAACACTACTTTCTTTGCGTAGCTTTGAAGAATTAAAAAACTATTTCACTGCCGGAATAAATTTAATCAAGCATAAGTAGTTTATTCAACAACTTCGCCAATAAGTCTATTACCATCCAGTCCTGTTAGTCTAACTTTTTTCAGGGTATTAAATTCAGCATTTGGCATAATAACATTCAAATAATTTGCAGTAACACCTTTAAACAAGCCTGTTTTCTTATCCGGATGTTTTTCTATAAGGACTTCTACAACATCTCCAATATTTGATTTTTGAAAAGCGATAAATTTTTCTGCAGAAATTTGTTTAATAACTGCCGCACGTTCTTCTTTAATTTTTTCATCTAAATGTCCGGAAAGCTTTTCTGCAATTGTACCTTTTCTGATTGAATAAGGGAATGTGTGAATTTGGCTCAACTTTGATTTTTTCAAATTCTCTACAGTCGTTGAGAATTCGTCTTCTGTTTCGCCAACAAAACCTGCTATAATATCACTACCCAAAAACGGTTTGTTGAAGCGTGAAACTATATCTTCGATTTGTTCAAGATAATATTCTACTGTATAGTGTCTATTCATGCGTTTCAAAGTCGCATTACATGCAGATTGTAAAGACAAATGAAAATGCGGGCAGAATTTTTCACTTTGTTGTAGAAAATTTAAAAGTTCTGCGGTTATTTCGTGAGGATTCAATGAGCCCAAACGATAACGCTGAATTTTTGTTTTATTTTCTATTTCCATTAACAAATCTAATAATTCTTTGTTATGTTCTTTTCCCCAAAGCCCGATATGGATACCAGTTAGGACAACTTCTTTATATCCTAATTCGGAATAACGGTTAATTTCTTTGATTATAAAATCAGAGTTAGCACTTCTTGATTTACCACGTCCATAAGGAATTATACAGTATGAACAACGATTATCGCATCCGTCTTGAATTTTTAGGCTAATTCGAGTTTTAGAGGTATCATCCAGAACAATTTCACAAAACTCGTTTTCCGACATCAAATCTTTTACCGCAAACTTTTCTTTATTTAATAATAAATTTGCGATATTAAACTTATCTTCATTTCCGTAAACATAGTCAATATACGGTTCTTGAAGAAGTTTTTCTTTTTCTATTTGCGCTATGCACCCAGTCAAAATAGTTTTTAAACCTAACCCATGAGCATGACGCAAAAGATACATAGCTTCATTATCACTAGTTTGAGTAACAGAACAAGAATTTAGGATATAAAAATCGGCTTCTTTTTGATTTTTTACTTCAACAAATCCTGCTTCACAAAGTTTTTGAGCGACAATTTGTCCCTCAAATTGATTTGATTTGCATCCCATGGATTTTAGATAAAACTTTTTCATAACTCGATTTTAGCATAAAAATGATTATTTCTGGAATTTGATATTTTCATCAAATAATTGACTATAATTATTATCATCAACTTAGGTAAATTAGTCTAGACATAATTTTAATATTAAAACACATCAATAAACATTAGTGCGTCATTGCGAGAAAATTTAGACTTTGGTCTAGTAAATTTACTTGGAACTTCGAGAATTTTCGTGGCAATCCATAAATTTTAAATAGACTTACAAGCTGGACGACTGGATTGCTTCGCTCCCGCTCGCAAAGACGAAAAGTTAACACCCATCCCAACCTTTCATAATAAGGGAAGGAGTAACACCAAACTTGTATTTTCAACTACTAACTATTTTTATACAACTTTCCACTTATGAAAGCCAACCCAATGTCTACGTACGTAGGGGGTAAATATTACATTAATCTGGTTGTTCCACCAATGAGGCGGAGCTGGTAGACCTAAAATAATCTAGTAGTTTCTACCAAAGAGCCGACCCAATGTCTACGTACGTAGTACCGTAGCACCAAAGGCAAACCCTCGAAGCGCAACACTTCGAGGGTCATTGAAAGGACCTTTATTATCTCTATTATTTTCGTTTTATATTATTTGCTAAATCAAGTTCAAAGCGATTGAAGGCTGTTGGTTAGCAGTTGCCAACAATGACGCAGTAGCTTGTTGTAGAATCTGATACTTAATATAGTTTGAAGATTCTGTAGCCGCATCAGCATCCTTAATTGTTGATACTGCTTCTGTTAAATTTTCTCTTTGAACATCTGTAGAATCAATTGCTGAATCCAATCTGTTCATATATGCACCAATTTTAGTACATCTTAGAGAAATATTATCAATAGCATCGTCAATTTGGTCAATAAATGCTCTAGCTGTTGAATCATTTGTATAAATAGAATTACAAATAGCAGTCAAAGTAACATTATCAATATTACCACCAGCTTTTGCTGAACCATCTTTAATCAGTTGATAAGTTAATTCGTTAGAATACCATTTGCCATCTGGTGCTTCATATGTGTGAGTATCATTTTTTTTGTTTTCTACAGTAAAATCCATGCTACTAATAGGTGATTTTGTTGAGAAACCAAATATCATTGATGACTTTGCACTGGCAAATAAGAACGCATCCATTTTGATTACACATCTTCTATCAGAATACAAACCAACCTGTAAGTTAATATCAGTTTCTCTTGAACCATCTAGCAAGTGTGTGTCATTGAAATCTGTAATTTCACAAAGACGATTTATTTCATCCATTCTCTGAGTAACTTCCAATGCAATAGCGTTCAAAGAAGCAGAACCATATGTTCCGTTCGCTGCTTGCATCGTCAAATCTCTAATTCTTTGTAAGTAGTCGTTAATGATATCCAAAACACCTTCTTGAGTTGTTAACATATCTAGACCCATTTGAGCGTTTGTTTCAATAATATCATAACCGCTTACTTTAGCTTCCATGCCGGTATACACTGCGTAACCAGCTGCGTCATCCTTAGCAGAGTTTATCTTGAAGCCAGTAGATAATTTCTCCATTGCTGAGTTCATGCCCTTTGTCGCACTCTTTAAGTACTTTTGACATGTTAGGGATGACAAATTCGTGTTAATTGTTAATGTTGAAGTTGATCCCATAATAAATTTCCTTTCAATAAATTTATATTTTGCCTTTCCTTATATGTTACGGCACAATTTTTTTAAACTTTACAACTTTTGTTAGAGAATCCTACATATAGATGAGAAGCGAGTAAAATTAGGGATTTCAGAGAGTAATTTTTATAATATTTTTCAGATTTTATACTTTTCTATAACTAAAGTTAGAGAAAAGTATGGTACATATGCTAAGAGAATAATTTCTCTTAATGGGGAATTAACATGTTTTTATAAGGATTTATCATGCAGAGAGTAAAAATTAATTGCCACACTTTATTCCAAGGGAGGACAAAATGAAATTTGAAAATTCAGAAACATTAAAATGCTTAATAAACGCTTTTGCCGGCGAATCACAAGCTAGAAACAGATACACTTTTTTTGCTAAAGTCGCAAAACAAGAGGGATATGAAAAAATTAGTGCAGTTTTTCTTGATACAGCGTCAAACGAAGAAGAGCATGCTAAGTTGTTCTACAAACAAATTCCAAATAACCACCATACCGTAGACGCATCATATCCGTTTTTCTATAGCGATACTTACAAAAATCTTATCTCTGCTGCTTCAGGAGAAAGAGAAGAATGGGAAATCATTTACAAAAACTCGGCACAAATTGCCAAAGAAGAAGGGTATGACGAAATCGAAAGATTATTTACAAATATTGTAGAAATAGAAAAGCATCATTCTCATAGATTTGAACTCCTTGCAGAAGAACTAAAAAATGAAAGTTTATTTAAAAAACCGGAAATTACTCAATGGGTTTGCAGAAAATGTGGACATATTCATATGAGTAAAGAAGCACCTTGTAAATGCCCTGTTTGTGAACATCCTCAAGGATATTTTGAATTGTTTGTTGAAAAGTTCTAAAAAAATCGGCTTATAAAGCCGATTTTTCATTTTTTTAGTACCATAATATTCCCTATTTTTCCAACACAGCCAATCTATCAATTATAGCTTGAGTAAATTCTGTTGTTGTAGCGCTTCCGCCTATATCCGCAGTTTTAATTCCTGCATTTAATGTTTCGAATAATGCTAATTTAATTTTTTTACCGGCTTCATTTTCTCCTATATAATTAAGCATTTCAATTGCAGACATTAACATGGCTGTAGGATTAGCCTTATTCTGACCTGCAATATCCGGAGCTGAGCCATGTACCGGTTCAAATACAGCATAATCCAGTCCAATGTTAGCGCCTTGTGCAATTCCCAATCCACCAATTAAACCGGCACAAAGATCTGAAACAATATCACCGTATAAGTTTGGCAAAAGTAATACGTCAAACTGATTTGGATTTTGAACAAGCTGCATGCAGCAATTATCAACTAGAACTTCTCTAAAAGCAATTGTCGGATAATCTTTTGCTATTTTGCGTGCAGAATCTAAAAACAAACCGTCAGATAACTTACAGATATTGGCTTTGGTTACAACGCAAACTTCTTTTCTATTGTTTTTTACTGCATAATCAAATGCAAACTTAGCAATCCTTTCAGAAGCTTTTCTTGTAATTATTTTGATACTTTCTGCTGTATCTTCATCAACTTGGCGCTCAATACCCGCATACAAATCTTCGGTATTTTCTCTAACTACAACAATATCAACCTTGTCATATCTGGTTTTGATTGATGGCAAGTTATAACAAGGACGCAAATTTGCGTACAAATCAAGTTCTTTTCTCAACTGAACATTTACAGAACGAAATCCTTTACCGATTGGAGTCGTTACCGGTGATTTTAGAGCGATACCGGTTTTTTTTACAGAATCTAAAACTCGCTTAGGAAGAGGAGTTCCTTCTTCTTCAATTACGTCAGCACCGGCTGTTTGAACATCCCAATCAATCGCAACACCGGCTGCATTTATAATTTTCACTACTGAATCCGTAATTTCCGGTCCGATTCCATCACCTTTTATTAATGTTACTTGTTTCATATTTCCATTCCTATCTAATTTTTACTTGAAATGCGTAGGGTGGGAATAGCGTGAGCGGTTCCCACCGAAAACAAAAATTAAACCTTGATTTCGCTCTTTGCTTTCAAATAAGCTTCTATACCTTTTGTAAGTTGATCCGGACAACTTGTTGGACGGCTTCCACAATGCAAGCCACTTAATTTTGGAACAATATCATTAATATTCATTCCTTTTATCAAAATGCCAATACCGCTAAGATTACCATTACAACCACCAACAAATTCAACATCCTGAATAATATCATCTTTAATTCTCATCTGCATCATTTTGCAGCAAACACCTTTTGGCTGATATTGAACAATATCAACACCATTCACATTATTAATTTTGATTTCTTCGCTCATATTATACTCCTATTTAACAGATGTAGTTCTAACACCAATTATATCATTTTGTTTCTGCATAATCAATTATTGGACTGATTATAATAACTTTATGCTATCATTAGTATTATGGCGAATAATATGAAAATTGGTTTTTGGGGATACCCGAATCCCGAAATTATAAATAAAACAAAATTGGATTATCCGGAAGCAGAGTGGATAGATTTGGATATTGATTTTGAGTACCCAAAAACAAATATTCTGCCGGAATCTTATTGTAAAATTATTCGTAATATCATTGATAATGCAATTTATATAAAGCCGGAACTTATTCTTGCGCCGATTGGCAAGGATAAATGCGATAGCGGTTGGTTTGCATCTAAAATACTGGCTGATATGGGATTTAATGTTATTCAAACTATTTTTGAAGATTTAGCACCCAAAAGGGAACTTAAAATGTCTACCAGCAATTTACCTTTGTACGACAAAATCACAATGATTACCGGAGATATTATAACTCCTACTAATCATGAAGATTTGGTGCAAATTCCTGCAGAATTTGGTTTTTGGGGAGTGCCACCAAATGATTTAGAAATACTAAAGCTTTTCCCAAATACAACACATGTTTACGGATGGACAAGATGTGTAGAAGCCGGTACCCCTGCTGATTTAGATTTAGAAATGTATGTTGAAGAAAATGTTCCAACGGTATTTTATGCTCAAGCATTTTGTGCGAAATCGCAATTAGCAAAGTATTTGGCAGACAAGTACAATGGGCTCTATATTGATATTGATGACTATGCTTCTAACTCTATAAAAGCAAAAGTTGAGGCATTCTTAAGACTGAGTTAATTAAATTATTGAAACCCTTCCCTAATCATGGCGGTTGAGCGCCTTATTTGTTTACCATCTTTTCCAACTTTCCAGAGCTCAGAAACATATCCTCTATATAAATGATAGATTTTTCTTAATAAAACGTTACAATAATAAGAGACATGTTTTAGGGCAGAGGGATGGAACAAGATACATCATCTTACAATAAAATAAGAAGAGCAACAAATGAAGAGTTGACAGAAATGTGGACTCGATATTTTGCTGATCACGAAAATAAAGAGCTTAGAGATGCCCTAATCTTACAATACATTTATCTTACAAAATACGTAGTAGGTCGTGTAAAAGTAGCACTTCCTCCGACTTTTTCGTTTGAAGATATTACAAGCTATGGAGTTGAAGGACTTATTGACGCTGTAGAAAAATTCACGCCTAAGATGGGTGCAAGATTTGAAACTTATGCGCTAGTAAGAATCAGAGGAAATATTATTGATAAAATTCGTTCTCAAGATTTCTTGCCAAGAAGTGTAAGACGTAAAATCAAAGACGTTAAAGAAGCACAAGATGTTTTGAAAAAACAATTTGGTCGTGCCGCTACAAATTCTGAAATCGCCAATTATTTAGGAATTGAGCGAGAAAAAGTTGAACAAATTTTATCCGATGATACAACAATCACTTCAATATATGACAAAAAAGGTTCAAGCGACGGAGATATTGAGATTATTGATACAATCCAAGACAAACATAATCTTGCACCGCACGAAGAACTTGAAGAAAAAGATGTTAAGTCAGAATTGGAGAGTGCTTTGAAAAGATTACCGGAAAGAGAAAGAACTATAATGGTTCTTTATTATCATGAAAACATGACACTAAAAGAAATTGGTGAAGCTATAAATGTTTCAGAATCACGTATTTCACAGCTTCACGCACAAGCTATTATGAAACTTAAGAATCTGTTAAGTGAAAATCGTTCAGAACGATTAAAGAAAAGTATTATATAAATTCTGATAGTATAAGATTACTTATTAATACACCTTTTAGGTTTAAAGTGTAGCCACAAGACGTTGCTTCTATAAAATCTCTGTATTTTTCCAGAACATTTTTGTATTTGGAATTAAAATCTATTCCAAAGCGCTCGTTTATTCTGTAAACGTCAATTCCTGAGAGTTTTCTGAATCCCAGAAAAATTTCTTCTTCCAATTTTTCTTGTTGGCTCAATGTGTGTCCCAACTCATGAGTAGAAGGTTTTGCCATATATTCATCAAGTGTTGAATAATTTGAATACCTTATTCCATCAACATAACCATGCGCTGCACAGCCAAAACCATAGTATTCATTATTATCCCAATAGTTTAAATTATGTTTAGATTCATATCCTGACTTTGCAAAATTGCTGACTTCATAACGGTAATAACCATTTTTTTCTAACGTATTATTTATTAATTCATACATATCTGCCTGAGTGTCATCATCCGGCAGACAAATCTCGACAGTTCCCTCTCCTCGGGGGAGGGTCAGGGTGGGGGCTGGTCTATTGCAAGAATAATATCGGCTAAATTTTGAACCTTCCTCAATTTTTAACCCATAAGTTGATATGTGTTGAATATCAAGCTCTAAAAATTTCTCCAAATCATTCTTTAAACTGTCAAGAGTTTGTAAGGGTAGACCATAAATCAAATCTACACTTATATTTGTAAATCCGGCTTCTTTTGCAAGTTTTACAGCACTTACTATCGCATTGGAATCATGCCTGCGACCTATTAGTTTTAAGATTTCATCATCAAAAGTTTGCGAACCCAAACTCAATCGGTTTACACCCAAGGATTTTAGCGCAGAAAAATATTCCAAATTTGCATCATCCGGATTTATTTCCATAGTGAGCTCATAATTGTTTTGGAAGTTAAACTTTTTTATAATTTTGCTCAACAAATCAATTGGCAAAAGCGAAGGTGTTCCGCCACCAAAATATAACGTTCTTAATTTTTCACCACAATAATTATCACTTATATCCTTCAATAAAGCATATACATAACCGGTAATCATTTCCAGCTTATTAAAAGAAACAAACGAGCAGTACGCACACTTTGATTTACAAAAAGGTATGTGTATATAAGCGCTTTCTACCATTACTCATCCAATTTTATATAGTTTGTATCCCATCTTAAGTCAATATATTTAACTTTTTTATTAAGCATTTTTACTTGCGGCAGCAAAGATGGAATTCTGTGAATTTTATCAAATGTTCCGCTGTTAAAGCTACCAAGCCTAATATTTACGGTAGGAATTTTTACATAAACATCTTTAGGATTTCTATAGTCTATATATTCCACTTGCTCACCAGAATCCGCCTCAACTGTAGCGGCGAGCAATCTCAAGTTGTTAACTTTAGTTTTATCCCAATTTCTATAATCATCACCTGAACCGTAAGTAATAACTCTAACGGTTTTAAATTCAGGACTGAGCGGCATATAATCCCGACCAATCAACTTTCCGTCAGCAGAAAAGAATGCTATTGGCGGCACATTAACATCCGGAGAAATTGTGATTAGCGGAGTTCTTTCAATAATAATTATTTGCAACCTTGCCGGATACCAGAAACGTCTTATATAAACATCTTGAATCGGCTCCAATTGCATTATACTTTTCTTTAAGTTATCTGTCTTAACTAAAAAGATAGGCTTTGTAGAAACTTGATTTCTTCTAAGTGCAGATAAAATCTTATTAGAAGGAACAATTTTGTTATTTACGATTTCCAAAGATTGACCGTTTAAATTATCAAACGCATTTTTATGCAACCTCCATTGCGGCATTTTCAGGACTAAAAGTCCAACAGCGCACAAAAACAGAATAATAAACATCCTCCAGAGAGAGCGAAGCTGATTCAGCCTTCTCTGCGATTTTCTGACTTGACGCTGCATTCTTGCTTGCTGCAAACGTCTATTTTGTCTGTATCTTGGATGTTGTATATCCTCGTTTGACATTATTTATTCAATCCTACACTATTAAGTATCATCAAAACCAAATTGTCATAATCAATTCCACAAACCTTTGCTTGAGCAGGTAAATCACTTGTATCAGTCATTCCTGGGTTTGTATTGATTTCTAAGAAGTATGGTTTATCATCTTTTACCATAAAGTCCACTCTTGAAACACCTGAGCAACCTGCAGTTTCGTGAGCTTCTACTGCTATTTTCTTAGTTAATTCAGTTGCTTCTTTTGATAAACCGGTTGCCGGAACAATAAATTCTGATAAACCCTTTGTATATTTTGCATCAAAATCATACCATTCTGTTTTGGTTCTTATTTCCAATATTTCTGTAGCAAAAGCTTTACCGTCTTTTTCCAAAACTCCAACTGTAATAAAGAATCCATCAACAAATTCCTCTATCAATACATCGTCATTGAATTTGATGGCTTCTTCATAGGCCGATTGCAATTCTTCGGGTTTGTTAACCTTTGTCATACCAAAGCTTGAACCTTCTGATACAGGTTTGGTTATAAGCGGATAATTTAAGCCTTCTACAGCTTTCATCAAATCATCACCTTTTTTAACAAAAGCAGACTTGATAAGAGGAATATTTTTATTTGTAGAAAGTACTTTCTTTGTGTATTCCTTATTCATACAAATCGCACTAGACATAACACCACAACCTGTATAAGGTATTTTCATAATTTCTAAAACACCTTGAATGCAGCCATCTTCGCCATATTTACCATGCAAAGTATTATAAGCATATTCAAATCCTTTAAGATCATTCATCACGTTTGGTGTAACGTCTACAATTTGAGCATTTTTGTATCCTAGGCGATGTAATGCACCCAAACAGTTTTTGCCGGAACGAAGAGAAACTTCTCGCTCTGATGACATACCACCGCATAATACAGCTATTTTTGCGTCTTTGTTTTGTATAGTATATTGCATAATTCTTCCTCTTTTTCAGTTTTATCCCCAATAAAAATAACTTCGGGTTTTAATTCAATTGTATACATTTCTTTTACGGCATTAAACATTCTAACCATCATATCTAAAACATCTTCTGAAGTTGCCTGACCTTTATTTACAATAAAGTTAGCATGTTTTACCCAAACCTCAACATTATCAGCTCTAAATTCCTTAACACCAGCCTTATCCAACAATCTACCTGCAGAATCATTTTCAGGGTTTTTGAATACACTGCCTGCGTTTGGATAAGCTAATGACGGCTGAACAGTTTTTCTAAACGTTAAATTTCTTTCCATTAAAGCCTTAATATCTTCTTGTGTTCCTTTTTTAAGCTCAAATTCTGCGGACAAGAGGATATATTGTTTATTATGTAAAATTGATTTTCTGTAATCAAATTCCATATCTGCTTTTTGCATAAATACAACTTCTTTTGTTTCTTTGTTAAATAGACAAGCAGAAACTAACGTGTCAGCAATGCATTGTCCATGTGCGCCGGCATTCATATAAACTGCTCCGCCAATAGTCCCAGGTAATCCAATTAAGAATTCTAAACCACTCAAAGAAACTTCTGCAACCTTCTGTGCCAGCAATGGGTCTTTCACACCACAATCAGCGTAAACTTTGGTTCCTCGAATTTCAAACTTCTTCATTTCCGTAGTTATAATAACATTTCCACTATAACCATTAGAAGAAAACAATACATCAGAACAACTGCCCAAAACTATGTATTCATCAAGTTCTCTTAAAAGCTTTGTAAATTCTTCGACCGTTTCAGGGAAAAATACCTTTTTAACTTTTCCGCCGATTTTGTATGTCGTTAATGGTTTTATTTCGAAATATTCTCTTATTTGCATGATAATCCTTATGTATAACTTTTTAGATTTTGGGATTTATGGGCCCCCACCCGAATTTTTAAGTTTCGCACAGCTCAACTTGAAATTATTCCCTCTCTGTCACCTCCGGTGACATCTCTCCCGCTCAATGGGTGTTGCGGGCGAGAATTAAGTTTTAGAAGATTTTGTACCTCCCCCTATAAAGGGAGGGGAAATTAAATCAACCCTACAATAACTTTAACTCTTTACCCAAATTGGTAATAGTTCCGGCGCCAAGCCCAATTACTACATCACCCTGTTTTAATGTTGGTAAAAGCTCTTTCGCAACAGATTTCATATCACCTGAGAAGTATTCACTTCCGACCAAATCTTTTGCAAAATTTTCTCCACTGATACCTGCTATTTGGTCTTCAGAAGCAGCATACACATCCGTTACGATTACACGTCCGGCGTTAGAAAATGCTCCTTTGAACTCATTCCATAAAGATTGAAGTCTTGTGTATCTATGTGGTTGAAAAACTGCGACAACATTATCTTTACCAAATTTAGAAGCTGCAGCATCTAATGTTGCCTTAATTTCTGTTGGGTGATGCGCATAATCATCATAGATTTTAATCCCATTGATTTCACCAACTTTTTGGAAACGTCTGCCCATGCCGGTAAAACCGTAAAAATATTCTGCAACTTTTTGAATATCAACTCCTGCTTCATAAAGAGCTGACACTACTGCAAGAACATTATAAACATTATGAACACCTGCAAGTTGTGTTTTTATTTTAGTTAAGTGTTCACCTTTATAGTAAATCTCGATTGTATCAGAGTCGATTTTTTTAGCTGTGTAATCCGCATCATTCAAGCCAAACGTAACAAAATTACCGCTTAACAACGCAGTACCTTCATTATCATTATTAATCAAAACTTTTTTAGCTTGAGAAATAGCTTTATTAAAAGTCTTAACTAAATCCGGCATTCCGTTTTTATAAAAATCAATATGATCTTCTTCCAAGTTATTAATCACAAGAATGTCAGGATAATATTTAACAATCGTGCCGTCGCTCTCATCAAGTTCGGCAACAAAATGTTCGCCGCTTTTGTGTTGTGCGTTTGTGTTAAGTTCCGGAATGATACCACCATCCACAAAAGATGGCTCTAAACCAGCTTTATCCAATACATAAGAAGCCATACCGCTTGTTGTAGTTTTACCGTGAGTACCTGAAAAACCGATAAAACATTTTCCGTTATCTTGTGCCGATTTTGCAATTTCTTCCAACAAATCAGAACGGTGATAAATTTTTAATCCGAGTTCTTTTGCTCTAACGACTTCCGGATTATTATCACGAATCGCAGAGCTTTTGATTATTATAGCGTCATCAGGAACATTTTTAGCATCGTGACCTATAAAAACAGTTGCTCCTAATTCTCTTAATTTTTCAACATATTTAGAGTCTGCAATATCAGAACCGGAAACAATGTGACCATCTTCCAACAAGTATTTTGCCAAACCGCTCATACCAATTCCGCCAATTGCAATAAAATGATATCTTCCCACTTTAAACCTCACTAATTCTTAGGTTCATTATAGTATAAAGATAAATGGTTGTATATTATTTTTTATATTTAAACCCCTAACCCGCATTCACACGGCTCACACAAGAGGTGAGGGATAAAGATATTATCCGACGATTTCAACGCCTTCGCCATTCAAATACCAAGTTCTAGCTTTCACTATTTTGGTGTTAATAAAGCTTCCGGTAATATCTTTGTCATAAGGTATGTGAACAATTTTATTATTTCTTGTTCTGCCGGTAATAACGTTTTTACCTCTTTCGTCCTTTGTTTCAAATTTTTCAACAAGAACTTCCATTGTCTTTCCAATATATTTTTGGTTTGAAATCAAACAACATTTTCTATTGTGTTCATTTAACCTTGCGAGACGTTCAGTCTTAACATCTTCAGGTACAAACAAATCCACCCATTTTGCGGCAACAGTTCTTTCTCTTGGAGAATAAGCTGCTGTGTTTGAATAATCCAATTCAAGTTCGGTCATAGCGTTCAATGTATTTTGGAACTGTTCTTCTGTTTCTCCTGGGAAACCTGCAATAAAGTCGCTTGTTATTGTTACATCAGGAATACGACTTCTTAAATTATCACAAATCTTTTTATATGTTGCGTAATCGTATCTTCTGTTCATTTTCTTAAGAACATAGTCGTCGCCGGATTGCATTGGTATATGAAAATACTCACAAACTTTGTCCAACTCTATTACAGTATCAATTAATTCTTCCGTAATATCAGTCGGATAAGAGGTTACAAATCGAATTCTGAAATTACCTTCCAGAGCATTAACCTGTCTTAACAGCCAAGATAAATTTTGATGAGGTTCTAAATCCTTACCGTAGCTATCAACATTCTGCCCTAAAAGTGTTATTTCTTTAAAACCTTCAGATAAGGCTTTTTTAGCTTCTGCCAAAATCAATTCCGGTTTTCTGGAACGCTCACGTCCTCTAGTATAAGGCACAATACAATATGTGCAGAAATTATTACACCCTTCCATAATCGGAATCCAAGCATTTATACTTTTTACACGATTTATTTGAATTTCGCTTTCTTCGTAATGTTTTTCTTCTGTAGAAACAATTCTTTCGCCGGCTTCAATTCGTTTCACAAGTTCAGGAAGCTCATAAACTCTTTGCGTACCTAATACTAAATCAACATAAGGCGCACGACTAAGAATTTTTTTACCTGCCTGTTGAGCAACACAACCTGAAAAAACAATTTTCAAATCAGGCTTTTTCTTTTTCCACTTACCCCAAACACCAATTGCACTGTATGCCTTATCTTCTGACAATTTTCTAATTGAACATGTATTTATAACAAGCATATCGGCTTCTTTTGGTTCATCAGTTTGTGTATAACCTATATGTTCTAGCATACCGTACATTCTTTCAGCATCAGATTTATTCATCTGACAACCCATTGTTTCTATATAAACTTTTTTCATAATTCCCCTTTTGTCTTTGTTTCTTGATTATACAACAAACGATTAATACTGTAAAAAAAATGCACCCTTTGCAAGTGGTGCATTTAATTTTTTCTATTTACATCTTCCTAAAAGAACTTTTGCTACATATTGAACAAGAATCAAGAATTCCCAGACAATGTGTCTGTGCTTGATATAATACAAATCATATTCCAAACGTTCTTCGCTGGTTGGTTCACAAATATTAACCTGCTGCCAACCGCACCATCCTGGACGTACCCAGTTTCTGCATTCCCAGAAAGGTTGTTTTTCTCTATTTTCGTAATAAACTTCTTCTCTGACCGGACGAGGTCCAACAATACTCATTTCACCACGAAGAACATTTATCATTTGCGGTAATTCATCAATGTGGAATTTTCTCAAAACTCTACAGAAAGGCATAATGCGTTTATCATTTACGCTTATTTCATTCAAATCATCATCAAAATTTTCTTCTACTTTATCTTGATACATAGTTCTGAATTTAATCATCTTGAAAGGTTTTCCAAATTTTCCAATTCTGGTTTGAGTAAAGAATATCGGACCGAAATCGGAGAATTTTATACCAATTGCAGCGATTAGAGAAAGCGGTGAAGTCAATATCATTATCAAAATAGATGCTATAATATCACAGAATCTTTTGATGTATGCAAATAATAGAGCTTTTTTCTTAACACAAGCATAAAACAACCAGTTTACAGTCATTTTAGATATAAAGTACTTGTGAGTTATTTTTTCGTAGAATTTTGGCATTCTCCAAACTTTTACACCGAGCGGAATACCTTTAATCAAATCAGTAAGAATTACAGAATCCATTCTTGATTTTACCGCAATTATTACAATTTTTACGTTATTATCTTTGATTACTGCTTCTGAGTCACAAGTCAATCCTAAAATTGGAATAGTTGAATCTTCGTCTTCAATTGTATTCATATTGTCATCCAAGAATCCAACAACTTTTAAACCTAATTCCGGTCTTGCTTGAATTTCTTCGGCAATAACTTTACCATCTTGACCCGCCCCAACAATTAGAATGTTTTTAACTCTTTTACCAAAACTGTCATGAACATTGTAGACTAATCTTGCTGCCAAAACACCGGCAAAAACAAGAATAGCGTTTATAAATAGAAGAAGTAGTGACACAACTCCGAATCTGCCAAACAACAGAATAGGGATTCCTGATATAACAGTAGCAGTTGTAATACCTTCAAATAAGAGATATAAGTCTTTAAACTTGAACAAATGCGGAGTATAAAAGTTTTTGTTGTACAAAATCAACATAGTCACAAATAAATACCAAAGACAAATTATGCTAATAAGATTTATATGTGCAAATGAAATAAATGCGTAAAATGTTGCCAACACAATTATAATCGCATCAACTAACATAAGAATGTAGGTGGATTTAGATGTTTCTGACATAAACTCTCCTTGATTAAAAGACTCATTATAACTATTTTATTATAACACACTAGAGCAATTTTTTCATTTAAACACTAAAAAAGCCACGTTATTCGTGGCTTATTAAATGGTACCCCCAAGCGAATTCGAATTTCTGTCTACACCGTGAAAGCATCGCATTTGTCCCTTTATTAATCAGCATTTTTATACTGATTTTACTAGGTTAATTTGTGTGAACTTTTTTCTTACCATTTTGTTGCCACTGTTAGATATTTCTTTTAAATAAATGTAATTAATCTTTTCCCTTAATCTGTTTAGATTGCTTATGCGGAAGGAAATTGCTATCAGTTACAACTTTCTTTCCGGTTTCTAATTCCAACTTTTCTTTTGCTTCTTTAGCAATCTTACCACCACGTTTAGCAGATTTTTTGTTTTCTTCCATACCAGTTGCATTTTCCGCCTCTGCAATTTGTCTGGTTGATAATTCTGCTAAAGCAGTAAAAATCAACTCTGCCTCAGACATGTGGTCTCTAAGGTTTTGTGATTTTAACCCCTTCAAATCTTTATGTTCTTTTACAGACAACCCAGACCATTCTTGATGAATAATATTGGTAAGAATTGCATATTCTTCACCTTCTGTAATTTCATGGTCTTTCCAGTAATCAATCAATTTATTTCTGGTTTCTTGACCTGTCATTCGTTGCTGAATCCACTTTTCTGAACGACCAAGCTTTTGATAAGTTTCTCTTGCCCTATTAATAGCTTTTGAAGGGTCTGCCATTTCTTGAACACGTTCTTGACCGACTTTGGCTAACCATTGTTTAATAGGTTCAGCTTTCTTTGACGGAATAGACTGGATTATACGAAAAATTGTCTTGATATCAGCAACATCAGTTTTACGCATTTTCCCGTCATCAGCTTGTAATTTCAACTGGTAACAATTTGTTACCAGTTCATTAAATCCTTCTTTTAAAAGCCTTCCTTTCAGAACCTTCCAGTATTTTCTTGCTGATTGATAATCTTTTTCAATCAAAATTGCAACAATATCTATAACTGAAAAATAATATACTTCTTTCTCTTCATCATAAATATGTCTAATTCTTTTGTTATCAAATAAAGTTAAATCTTCACCCATTTCAAATCTCCTGTTTTATTCATGCTATTAAAGCACATTCAAACTGTCAACACATAAAACAAAATTTATGCTGGAGGGAAAACTAACCTAACGAAATTTAATCTAACTTTATGGCAACATTATGGCAAAATACTAGCATTGATGTGGAATATTATTAACAGCTCTTAATCTTAACCTAATAAAAATCTTCATCTTGCCAACTATATAACAAAACATTCGTAGAGAGGCTACTGACGAGAGTTTGCAGGTATTCTTAAGTATATGAGTATACGTTTCTCAAATCTTCTTAAAAGTCGCGTGAGTAAAGACAAAATGACTCTTTAGTCGGTTTCCAGTTTAAGTAATTACTAAAAATTTTTTGTTGTTTCAAAATCATCACCCAATTGTTATCTTGGATTAATCTTAACGCAATATTATATTATTCTTCTTTATATTTACAAGGAATATCCATTTCTTTTAAGTAAGTAAGTCCCCATTTGTTTAATTCAATAATAGATGGGATTAATCTCTTTCCTTGTTCAGTCAATGAATATTCTGTTTTAGGTGGAACAACCGGATACAATTTTCTTTGAATAATTCCGTCTGCTTCCAATTCCTTTAATTGCTGTATTAGCATTTTAGGAGTTGCGTGAGAAATTAATTTTTGTAATTCGTTGTACCTCAGGGTTTTATCAATAAGATGACCAATTATAACCCCCTTGTATTTCCCTCCAATAATTTCCATTGTAACCTCAAGTGGACATTTGTATTCATCTTGTCTTTGTTTACTCATTTAAAACCCCAAACTAACCTTTTGGTAACTATTATACTTTAATGTATATATTATACAAAATAGTGCATTCTTGAAAAAAAGTAAATAAGAATTTAATATTGTCATAAAAGGAGATTATTAAATGAAAATTACTCAAATTAGAAATGCTACATTAATTATAGAATACAACAATACAAGATTTTTAATAGATCCTTGGCTTGGACCAAAAGGTTATATGCCGGGTTTTGAAACAGCTGTTAATTCTGAAATTCGACAACCGAGAGTAGAATTACCTTTTTCTATTGATAAAATTGTAAATGTAGATTCTGTTATCATCACTCATATTCACCCGGATCATTGGGATGAATATGCAGAACATGCAATAGATAAAAATCTTAAAATTTTTGTTCAATCAGAATTTGATAAAAACTTTATATTATCAAAAGGTTTTAAAGATGTTGAAATTTTAGCAGAACAAGGTACTAGCTTTAGAAATATAACTTTATACAAAACTCATACACAACATGGAAAACGAGAAATTTTAAAACCTTTATGTGATTCAATTGGAATGCCTTACGATGCAATGGGTATTGTTTTCAATGCTGAACAAGAAAAAACACTTTATGTTGCAGGGGATACGATTTGGTGCGAAGAAGTAAAAGAAGCTTTGAATAAATATTCTCCAGATATAGTTGTAGTCAATGCTTGTGCAGCAACTGTATTAAATGGTGAACGCTTAATTATGAACATTGATGATTTAAAAGAAGTTTTAAAAAATTCTAAAAATGCAACCGTAATTGCAAGCCACATGGATACTGTAAGCCATTTAACAGTTACAAGAAAAGATTTAAAAGATTTTAAAAACAATAATAATATAGATAATTTACTGATACCTACAGATGGTGAAGTTTTGTTTTTTTAGGTAATATTGTCTAAAACAGTATCAATGACAGGCTTTACGATTACTTTAGATTATTAACATTCTGTAGTGGCAAGATTGTTAATGTTGCCACTGCGTTGTCACTTCGGACTTTTATTTACAATAGTCCGAAACTAGACTACGAGAGGGTTATAGAGTTCTGCGCAAATGCTGAAATTTTTCTGAGTAACTTTTTTTATTACCACTTTTGTTGCCGCTAAACAAAATTTTTAGAAATTTTAGAAAAATAAACAACTCTAAAAGATAGATATAATAAGCATTTCTTGTTTGGTACTAGCTAAAATGCGGTAATAATGTATATTTTAAAAATCAAGCACTAAAAAAGCCACGTTATACGTGGCTTATTAAATGGTACCCCCAAGCGAATTCGAATCGCTGTCTACACCGTGAAAGGGTGTTGTCCTAGGCCTCTAGACGATGGGGGCCTGTTGACAATTTCTATAGTACCAAATCAATCTCTAAAGTCAAGCAATTTGTTTTAAAAAAGTTTAAAAAGTTTTGAAACATCTTTCAACAAAAGTATTTAGCTGTTTTTAAGCAATCACATTTTCTTATTTACTCATCTTCTTGAAAAATTTTTTAGCATGATTTTATTAATTTTTGTAAAAATTAATAAAAATTTACTAAAGTTTTTATCAAATTGTGCCGTTATATAAGACATAAAGAAAAGTGATGTGAGGTTATTTTCCTATGCAAATCAACAATAACAACAATATTAAGCTTACGTCTTCCGATATACATCAGGAAGAGTTAAACCTCACAAACAAAAATTTAGAGTTACTTTTTGATTTTTTTGACAAAAACAAAGACAACAATTTATCTGATAGTGAACTCAAATTGGTTTTTGATAAATTACAGAACATAGACAAAAATGGGAATATTTCTGATGCTGATTTGGAAAAAGTTCTAAAAACCTTACCTTCTAAGCTCAAAACTGTAACTTTTGATTTAAAGAAATTTCTTAAAAACATCGTCACGATTCGTTCCGGCAAAGAATTAGCCGGAGATTTATATCATAATATTGACGGAATAAGTTGGTTCAAAAATACTAAAAACAATCTTGCCAGAATAAATTCTGACAACGTATACGATACACTAAAAGAGTATTCTAAGCTTTCTCCTAAAGAATCACTAGCAGAAGCTCTATCTAACGAAATTTTTATAAGCTTGGATGACATCAAAACTTCTATTTGCGAACCACTTAATAAAAAAGCTAAGTCATTAAACATTAATATTAAATCGTTTAAAAACCTGAATAATATAAAAGATATTCAATCTTATATCGACAAAGCTATGAAAGAGATTGAAGTCGCACAATCAAGAAAAACTGCAAATATTGATTCAATAAATGGAGTTAGAACACCATTTGGTGAAAAAACAATGGATTTAATGTACATAGAAAAACACAAGACTAATCTTCTGAATACTGCGCAGAAATACTTGGGACTACAAGAAGTCACCCCACAGGAATATGCAAATTTATCAGCAGAAAATAAGTCTAAAACTCAAATGCGTATGATAAAAGGCAAAGATAGAAATCCTGCTCATCAATGGTGCGCACATACCGTAAGTTCTATTTCTAAAGAAGCCGGCATGGATATAGGTCCACACAAAAAATACGTTCAACAGTTTGTGGAATGGGGAGAAGAAAATAAAACTTACCAAAAAATTAATACCACAAAAATGACTGCTGCTAATTACAAAGTTGAACGCAACAAAAGAAGTATGCAAATTAAACAACAATTAAACAGCATGCACGAAGGTGACTACATTATTTGGAAAGCCCAATTTGCAGCTAAAGTTAATGGCAAAAGCGAAATTTCTGAATATGAATCCAGTCACATTGGAATAATAGAATCTGTCGACAAAGAAAATGGAAAAATAACAGTTATAGAAGGTAATGCGAACATTAGCGTTGTACCACCAGATGGCGACAGAGTTGTTGTAAAAACAAAAGCTGAAGGAGTAATTGGCAATCAGGAAGTTGGTGAATTCAAAGAAATTAACAGGCGTGACGGGCTAATCAGAAAAGTTTATACAATAGATGAATTAGCAAAATTCGGATATAGCGGTTTTATAGACAATTCTGCAATCATCAAATAAACCTACGCAGCTTCTTCTGTACAAACATATTTCGCTGATTTCGCTACAACACCATAGCATACCATTGTTAAAC
>URPS01000035.1 GCA_900549855.1 uncultured bacterium
ACGGTGAAAATCCGTGACTGTGCCGCAACCGTTATAGCCGGAAAACTTATTATTGCAAATTACGAGTCATAGTTTGCAAACAGTGTATCATGGGACAATATTTAGACATTCCTACGGGATGATATCCATCCCAACCTTCCTTAATAAGGGAAGGAGCTCTTCCGTCCTTGTTAGGGAGGTCGCAGTCATTCCCTCTCCTAGCAGGAGAGGGCTAGGGTGAGGTAGAGGTGTCATATTTCAATCTATATCCACCCTCATCAGGGCTCCACCCAGCTTCTCCCCTCAAGGGCGAAGCGTGAACCCAGTAACTTTTACGTTACACCCTACCGAAAATCCGCTCTCCCCTCAAGGGCGAAACGTGAAATTAGCAATATCCTTACAAAGAAGGAACACTATGTCAAATGCAGTACAAAATGTGAATAAAATGAATACAGGAGGTTGTCCGCACGGACTTCCGCCTTCTGCTTGTCCTGTTTGTTCCGGCATGGGAGGTGGTGGAGGTACTAGAGTCGGTGAGCGTCCGCAAAAAGCCGGAGAAATGAGTTATCACCAATGCGCAATGATTGGAGCAATGATGAAAGCTCGTGAACAACGTCTTGAAGCCCACGAACGTAATCTGCTGCACAGAGCCGAAATGGCTGAAGCATTTCAACAAAATATTGAAAAAATGACACAAAAATTAGCAACTTTTGCAAACCAGATTTCAAACAGCTTTATTTTTAAACCTGTTGCGTATACAATTAATAATATCGTCGCTCCAATCTTAAATACGATTAAAAATATTCCTAACATTGTCAATAATGTTATGGACAAGCTCTCACAAATAAAAGAAAAATTTATTGATATTCAAGACAAGCTGAACGCAATTTTTGGCGAAGCTAAAGCTTTTGTTGAGAAAAAAGTTTCAGAACTTGTTAGCAGTATAAAATCCAAACTCAAAGGACTGTTTAAAATTTTTAAGCGAGAAAACGCAAAAGACGATGATACAAAAATAGATGATGACAAAAGAATATTTAATCTGAAAACCATACTACACAAAATCTTGAGAAAGAAAAAAAATGATACCGAAAATAAATCAAGATCTTGAATCTTCAAGACACCAGAGAAACATGACAAAAACGCAAAAACGCAATGATACCTACGTAAAAGAAGGTGTGATTGTTAATTCTTTTGTCAAAGAACCTCTTGCTGATGAAGAAAATCAAGCCCAATTCACTCCATTAGATGAAACTTACGATACTCTGATTATTTCCGGCTCAAACATTGATTTACCCAAAAGAGTTTACGAAAAAGAAGATAAAAAAAGAAATCCTCTAATCCCTCTATGTGCAGCAACTGTAGGAGTTATGGCTTTATTAGGCGGATTTACGGCAATGATGAAAAAGTTTTCTAAAGGCAAATTGGAAAGTTCAAAAGAGTACCTTCTTCCGGGAATCACCCGCAATCATTGCATCAACGATGAAATTCATCAGAGTATATTCAGCATGATTCAATCTCCAAGCAGAAAAACAATTCTCGCATCTTTAGGTGTAATTACAATGGGCTCAATGGCTTTTATGGGGAAAATCTTTATTGACGGGTTCAAAGAAGTTTGGGTAAAAAAACAAGAAGCCGACATCCAAAAAGATTTGCAAGAAAATTTAATCGCAGTCGAAACACAGTCTTTCTCCGGCAAAATCCAAATTATCAGAAGCATGTTATCTTCTAAAGCAAAAATGTTTAACAGCGAACTCTCTTTCAAGGGTAAAGATAAATTAAGTGTGGAAGATAGTGACAAGCTTGAAAATAATAAAATTAATAATCGTTCGCTTTTAGCTGTTGGCGGCGCAACTCTTCTTACCTTGCTTGGTTTAGGGTATTATGCGGCAAAAAATATCAGGAAAAGTGACGAGTACATATCAAAAGGTATCAAGAATACACGCAAAGGCTTAGACAAGGTTATTGAAGAATTTAACAGCGGAAAACCAATCGACAAACTAGAAGGCAATAATGGCATGATTTTATCCGGTAAGGAAGCCTACAAGCACCTAATAGAAAACCTGCTTGAATCTGTCTACGCAACACCGGAAGAAGTTAAAATGACAGTTGAGAAAATAAACATGCCGGAAGACGAAAAGCAAGCGTTTTTAACTCAACTTCTTGATAACATGAATCAAGCTACAGAGCGTGTTAATCCGATGATTGGCGGTTCCGGCAGAAATAAAATAACATACTTTTCTCACGTAAATGATTATTTGTCATTCTTCTACGATTGGTTAATGAACCCTAAAAATCCGCAATTTAAAAACTTATTCTTTGGAATTGCAGGGGTTTCTGCTCTTGCCTACGGTGGTAAAGCCGCAGCCGAAGCCGTAAAAGAAGTTCAAGTAAAAAAATATAATGCGCAAATTGAATTGGATTTACAAAATCGCCTTGTCGCAACAGAATTGCGTAACTTTAAAGCAAAAAAAGATTCTGCAATAGAACCTCTATGCGACGAATTCTTTGTTCAAAAACAACATGGTAAATCTCAAGAAGAACTAAAAGTAATGGCAGACAACATTCTTTTTGAAATCAAAAACGGTCCGCCATTCGTTTATTCTTAAGATTAATTTATTTTATTCTTCGGATCATTTCTCCAAGCTTTTATAGCTGTATATAGAGCACTATACTTACCTTTGAATTCTACCTCATTAGATTCATACATATTCACAAAGGCATTTGCAGCTTCGTATCTCTTAGCTGGTGTTTTTGCGCCTTTTCTAAATTCGTAACTAGCTCTTTCTAAATCTTTTTTGCTTGCCATTTGGGTTTCTTCACCAGCTGATTTTTGCCACTTATCTAAACAACCGATATCAGATCTTTGCCATTTGTTGCTTTTTGCATCATCAATAGCTTTGTCATTAGCAGCTTTTTGAAGAGTATCTTGTTTTTTTTCTAATTCTGCAATTTCATCTTTTACTTTAGCGATTTCCAGTTCTTTTGCTTCATATTTCTTTTTAGTTTCAATATCAGCTTTTAACTTTGTTACTTTATCATTTGCAGCTGTTATATCATTATTTATTTTTATTTTTTGAGCTTCATAATCAGTTGGTTTTGGATTTTTAGCCTCTAAGTTTTTTAAATTCTCACTATTTTTAGTTACATCAGCTTCTGCATTTGTTAACTCACTCTGCAGAGTTGAAACAGATTTACTTTTGTTAGCAGACTCTTTAAATTCATCACCCAGCGTTTCCAACTCACCATTTTTAGAAGAAAGTTCATCCTCTTTAGTATTAATTTCCTTAGCTACAGCGTTAAGCTCTTGAGTATAATTAACTTGTGGCTCACTAGCTTTATTTGCTTTATTAGCAGCAATTGCTTGAAAAGTTGTACCAAGTAAGGCATTTGCAACTTGGAAGCCAGCCATTTTATCATAATTTACTTCGCCATAACAATTAGTAAAATAGTTGGCACCACCGATTCCGTAACCACCGCTAAGCATACCCATACCTTGCTTAAGGAGGTTGCCAAAACCATTGTTGCCATACATATACATATTCATATTGTTATAGCCGATTGACATAATTCGTTGCTTCCATCTTTTTGTCTTACATATATATAAAGTAAATATTTTTTATTTAATTTCAGCGGTTTATATTTTTGTTACATTTGTTAATAATTGTTTTTGGGTGAGTAGTGAGTGGTGAATAGTGAGTGGTTTAGGCTTACGCTTCGCTTTGAAGGGAGAGGGAATAACCGCCACTTGTTTCCTCTTTCTTGTTCTGCTCGCAATAAACGAATATCGCTCACGCTTTCACTCTTTGCTCGCAGAACGCTCCCACAAGGGGCGAGGAATGCAGAAACAATCCGGTGACTTAATTACGTACGTAGTACCTCCCACAAGGGGCGAGGAAGATGTTTAAACGATACAAATATTAATTCCTAATATATATAGAGTATTGTTTCAAATCCAAAAATAATATATAATTTCTTATATAGGAGAGTAAATATATGTTGCCAATTATAACAGAAGAAATGTCATCAGAGGTTTTTAGTGAAGCGTTCCAAGATGTTCAGGCTTGGAGAAAAAATATGGTTCAGTATCTTAAAGAAGAGAATCCTGAAATCAACAGTGCAATCTTAGAAGTGGCTAAGTTTGATGAAAACATCGACCTAAAAGCCGTTGCACTCGGAGCTTATCTATCTTACAGACTATTAGAACTAGCGACCGAAAATGACAATTTGGGATTGGTTGAAGAATAAAATTTATAAAAACTCAAACAAAAAAATCACACCTATTGTAATAAGGTGTGATTTTTTATACTAAGCTTTTTTATGTTTTTCCTTCATTTCATCCATCTTTTCAGAAACCTTTTCTTTCATTTCATGGGCTTTTTCTTTGACATTTTCTTTTGCCTTATGCGCTTTTTTCTTCAAGATTTCTGCATCTTCCTTCAATTCTTCTTTAATCTCACCGGCTTTATCCTTCATTTTTTCACCAAGTGTTTCTTTTGGCATCTTATCATCTTTGTGCATAATTAACTCCTTTCTTTTGTGACCAAATGCATTATCACAAAGAAATTTAAGCTTGTTATGCGACAAATGGGGAGTTTTTATGTATATTACTTTAAAACGATTATCCCAATGCTTTTATTGGCTGAATTTTATTAATATCATCTGCTATATTACGTCTTGCAACTCTAAGTTCATAATCTTCTTGATAACGCAAAAAATAACCTTGAGAAAGCCCAAAGAATGTTGTTAAACGCAAATCTGTATCAGCTGTAATTCTACGCTGCCCTTTTACTATCTGATGAATTCTATTTGGAGGCACAAATATCGCATTTGCTAAAGCATTTTGCGTAAGATTAAATGGCTCAATAAATTCTTCCTTGAGCATTTCTCCTACTGTAGTTAACTCTATATATTCTGCCATAACAATTACCTTACTTATTTATCATCTATTTATATTATATAGTACGTACTACGTAATTTCAACCCTATGTAGAATTTCTTAATGATAATCCACAATTTCAACATCAAAAGAATGATTATCCAGCCATTTAAAACACACTCTATATTGATTATTTATACGAATAGAATATTGCCCTTGTCTATCACCCGTTAATGACTCTAAATGGTTGCTCGGTGGGATTTTCAAATCCTCCAGAACAGAAGCAACATTTAACATTCTTAATTTTTGCAAAGCACGTTTCTGAATTTCTTGAGGAAGTTTCTTACTAAACTCTTCATTCCAAATTTTTTCAGTTTCTTTACACTTAAATGTCTTTATCATACCTACTAAATTTTGCCCACAAATTTGATATCATAGTCACTAACTAATTCTTCGTGAGCTAGGACTGTCAAATCTTGTACAAATTCGGACAAAATAACAAACACCATATGTCTTATATCCATCGGAACAACCAGAACTGGTTTTGCTATCTTTTGTTTTTTAGCAAATTTCATAAGTTTCGCAGCAATATCTTGAACATCAGAAGAATCTATTCTAATAATAGCTTCCTCTTCATCTTCTTTAAAGAATGAATAAACTTTATCTAATAATTCATCAGAAAATTCGATAACTTTCAACTCGCCATCTTTTGCCAAGTCTTTAATAATATGTTTTGATAAAGCTAATCTTACCTTATCGAGCAAATCTTCTTTCGTAGGCTCGTTTGCGTAATCATTTATTTTTTCAAATATATAAACAATGTTTTTCACAGAAACATGTTCTCTAATCAAGCAAGTTAAAAGATATTTTAGGTCTGACGCTGTAATAAAATCTGGGATTATATTATCAACCAAGAAAGAATTGTTTTCTATAACTTTTTCCACATATTTATTAACATCGTTGTAATCCATAATATCAGAAACTTCTGTCACTGATATGTATTCAATTGCTTTACCAATGTATTCTACAGCCGTAAATCCCTGTTGCCAAAAATCTTTTACTTTGTCTTTCAAAATCCAGATTAGCTTTTTACCAGTAATATCATCGGTCACAATAATATCATCGTCTTGTGCCTTATACCCTTTCAATTCGTCCTTGTAATAAGCAACATACCCAGGGAATGCCACTGAGCGGAAAACTTCTATATCATGCAATTTAATATTAAATTCGTTCTGCATCAATTCATCACTATTATGAAAATGGATATGCGGAATTACGTATCCCAACTCTTCGGCTAAATTTTGACGAATTTTAACGGTTTCTGAAAGCAGATTATCATTCGCTTCCATTGATATAACTTCCAAAATTTCTTCTGAAAGATTAATCACAAATTTCTCTTCTTTTATTGCAGAATACATTGCATCCGGAGAGATTTCATTAACTAATGATTGTTTAAGAATATCCAGCTGCCTTAATTCATCTGACATTTGGTCATTTAGTTGTTTTTTCTTTTCCGGAGAAAGGTTCTCACTCTCAAGTTGAGATTTTATTTTTTTAATTCTTTCCTTCTGGTTAGAAATTTTCAGCTGAATTTCTTTACAAGAAGCGTAAGGACTAGAAGGAGCCGCAAGCATTTTTTCCATACGATATTTAAAGCTTGTAATATTTACAATATCATCCAAATCCGTATGATCTTCTTCTTGTTTTTCTCGCATAAAAATGCAATTAAAATCATAAGAAGTTTCTGTTTCAACTTCATGCATTGTATATAAATCCCAACCGGCTTCCGACATTTCATTAAGCAAATTTTCTAGAGCCTGTTTATCATCCGTTGGAACTGATTTTATCACATATTGCATTTTTTTGTTATACATTATCGTCCTCATCTCTTGTACTGATAATCTTATAAACTAAATTTTTGTGCGAAGGTTTTACTTCGTTTATTGAAAAAGCACTATCACAGAATCTCTGTGCAGCCTTAGTTGCTTCTTCATCGTTAGAATATATTGTATAAAGGATATCGCCTTTTGCGACCTTTTCGCCACATTTTTTATTAAGATAGACTCCCACGCTTAAATCTATAGGTTTTGATGCTATTTCTCTAGAGGCTCCCAATGCCTTTAGAGCTCGTAAAATTTCAAATGCGTTTATATTCTGAACATACCCGCTCTTTTTAGATTCACATTCAACTTTATAATGCGGTAGAACAAATTTATCATAATTATCAATAACTTCTACAACACCACCCTGAGCGATTATAAGTTCTTTAAACTTCTCGAGCGCTTTTCCTGATGTAATAAGATTTTTTAAATATTGTTCAGCTTCTTTTTCATTTTCAAACATATCCAACTGTAACAACGTCATCGTTGCAATAGAATAAGTAAGTTTTGCCAAATCTTCTGAAACACTATTACCTTTTAGAAATTCAATCGCTTCTATAACTTCTAATGAATTACCAACCGCTCTGCCTAAAGGCTCATCCATTGAACTCACAATAGTCGTAATAGATTTATCAAGCATTTTACCGACATTAATTATCAACTGTGCAATTCTAACTGCATCTTCCGCTGTATCAATATCAGTCCCCAATCCGTATTTTACATTAATGATTATATGGGAAGCTCCAGACGCAATTTTTTTAGAAATAATTGATGATGCAATTAAAGGTTCTGTTTTAATCGCATCTATAGCAAATCTCATCGTATAAATTCTTTTATCAGCAGGAGCAAGCTCATCGGATTGAGAAGCAATAACAGCATTAATATTTTTAACCTGATTAACAATTGCTTGTGTAGACAACTTCGTATTCAACCCGGGGATTGATTCCAGTTTATCAACCGTACCTGCGGCATGCCCCAAGCCTCTATCCGCAAGTTTTGCAACCGGAACACCCGCAGCAGCAAGCAATGGTATTAAAGTTATAGTCACTTTATCACCAACTCCGCCTGTTGAATGTTTATCGACAACTTGACCTTGCAAATCCTCAAAATTTACGACCTTGCCGGAATGTCCTAAAGCGTCAGAAAGGAATGCAGTCTCTTCGACAGACATTCCTTTAAAACTTATTGCCGTTAACCACGCTGCCATTTGAGCGTCCGAAACAGAACCGGACATATATGACTTAATAATAAAATCAATTTCGTCCTTGGTATGATGTTTACCAAGTTTTTTTCTTTCAATCAGTTCTGTTATTTTCATATTTATTTAGAAGCTTTCAATTTTGCAATAACACTATCTGTAATATCAACACCGCCAACGAATACGCCACGTACATCCATTACAGCATCAAGTTTTTGTTCTACCATAACGGCTTTTGCTGCATCTTTAATCTTTGTGAACACTTCTTGTTCTCTTTTGTTTTTCAAAGTTACATACGCAGTTTCTTTTGTTTTGAATTCTGCTGCAACTTTTTCTTCAAAAGTTTGTTTCTTTAAAGGTGTATCCAAAGATTTGTATTCTTTTTCTTTATCAACAAGGAATTGTTGCATTTCTAAGCCTTTTGCATCAACTTCCTTAGTAACTTGTTTTGCATAATCATAATTATCAATAACCTTAGCATAGTCAATATAACCTACACCGCCGGCATTTGCGATACCGGTAAATGCTGCCATCAATAGAACAACAATTCCTAATTTAAACTTCTTCATATTAACCTCCTATGATTATATATTATACACTATTTAGTACATCATGTCACCTACACCAAACGTAAAGTAACCGTTAGGTGAGCCGTATGGACCGGAATTTGTAAGTGGGAAACCATAGTCAACTGATAATGGTCCAATCCCCGGCATATTTATCTTCAAACCAATACCGGCAGTAATTGCTTGTAATGGTCTATCATATAAATAACTTGCAATTGTCGGGTCAAATACTTTACCGGCATCAACCCAGAATGTAATTCTCAAGTTCTGCAAGAAATTAACTTTTAACTTATCAACAAAAGGAATTGGAGTTGCTAATTCTGCAGAACCCATAATGAATGAAGTACCGGTACCGACACCGTTTACCTTATAACCTCTGATTGTATAAGGGCCACCTAAACGGTATGCCATAATTTCCGGCATGTCAGAACCGTGAATTTTTATACCACCACGTCCCGTAAACGTCAATGAAGATTTCTTAGCTATCGGAATATAGCGTTTTGCCATACCTGTCAAACGACCGTTTGTTTTTGCAAAACCATCAAGCCCAAAAGCTTCTTCATATCTAACAGAAGCCAATGCACCATGACGAGGGTTTACGGCAGAATCACGAGAATCGTATGCTAACCCTGGAGCTAATCTTAAGAAGAAGCCTCCTTCAAGTTCTTTAGCTCTGTCAGCAATATTCAAATTGTGTGAACGATATAAGTTCTCTACATTAATTCTATCACCTTCTGACATATGAATATATTCAACACCGGTTGTAAATGTTGAAGACAAATGTCTATTGTATCTCATCCTATGAGCAACAGTACCTTCAATACCAATTCTTCTTTCCAATGCAAGAGGAATTGTATAACTGCCTAAATCTCTAAAATATAATTTACTCATCAGAGAATTATCAGCATTCAAGAAATGAGGTTCAAAAAAGCTTAATTCTGCTTGATAGTTCATATGGCTCTTGATAGAAGAATCGCTCATTAAGATACCGGAACCTACCAGACCAGTTAAAGATACTCTTTGATTTCTTCCTCTAAAATTATTATCAGAAATACCAACAGAACCAAATGCACCTGTTGCAGAATCTAAACCGCCACCGATTGAAACGGACGCAGTTCTTTGTTCTTTCAACTCAATTGTTACGTCAAATTTATCTGGGTCATCTTCAGAAACTTCAATCGTTCTGTTTACATCCTTAAATGCTTGCGTTGAATACAATCTTACCAAATCTTGTTTTACTTGGTTTTCATTGTAAACAGTCCCCGGTTCAGTCATAATATTACGTTCAATTACGTACTGCTTAGTTTTTTCGTTTCCGGTAATCATAATTTTATTAATCTTACCTTCTGTAATACTCAAATTAAGCGTTCCGTCCGGATCATCATATATCGAATCTATTTTTGATAGTATATAACCTTTTGAATAATAACACTGGTTAATCTGTTCCATTGCCTGATTGATAGCTGTAATATTCTGCGGTTTACCTTTTAAAGGAAGCAAATATTGCATAATTTCATCAGATGCAACAACAGTATTACCTTCAATCGTAAAATCTGTAACAGGAATATTTTCTTCAACTATAATTTTCAAAGATATAGTACCATTAGAATTTTTCACAGGAATAGCTTTCATTTTTTCTGTAAAATAGCCCATTCTGTAGATTGTTTTTAAATCCTGCTGCATCAAATCTTTATCATATAAATCACCTTTTTTAAGAGCCATCTTCGATAAAATGTACTCCGGTTTAATAATATTGGAGCCCAAGATTTCTATATCATTAATATAAGCAGTGCTACTATCATAGCTTGTTTCTTCGGATGATTCCAAAGCTCCGGCTTCATCTTCAGTAACTGCATACGACAAATTTCCGGAAACAGTAAAAGTTCCCAGAATTAATGCAAAAACTATTAATTTTTTATATATACCTGATAGATTAGCCAACTATCCACTCCAAAGTGTTACAATAATTATTCTATCACAAATATCGGATTTTAAAAAGTTAAAAGCACATGTTACAAAATTTTACATTGTAAAAATTATTATCCGCCAAAGAGCAGCTTGTTTGTTATAAAATAGAACATGTACACTTTTAATAAAGGATAGATAAAGGAGGAAAGATGGAAGGTTTACTGAGCATTATTCACGCTCATGCAATACCTGTATCTGCGGCTATATTGATTGTCGCATACGTATTTATTGCTACGGAAAAAATACCTAAAGTTACAGTTGCCTTGTTAGGTGCAGCTTTAACACTTATTTTAGGTTTATTAGGACAAGATAAGCTTGTTAACGGAACTTTTGATGTTGGATATTTTATCAACTTTGTTGATTTTAACGTAATATTCCTTCTTGTTTCAATGATGATAATTGTATCAATTGCGACGAGAAGCGGTATGTTCAACTGGATTGCAAACGAAATGTTAAAGTTAACAAAAGGTAATCCAAAATTAATTTTAATGTCATTAGCTATATTTACAGCTATCGTTTCAGCATTTCTAGATAACGTAACTACAGTTATCCTAATCATGCCTGTAACATTTGTTATCGCAAAAGAATTGGATATTAACCCAATTCCATTTTTAATTACAGAAATTTTAGCATCAAACATCGGTGGTACTGCTACATTAATTGGTGACCCACCAAACATTATTATCGGAAGCGCTGCCGGACTTTCTTTTATGGATTTCATCAAAGAATTAACAGGTATCGTTGCGGCAATATTGATTATTAATGTTGGTATTCTTGCATTTATCTTTAGAAAACAATTAGTTGCAGCTAAAGAAAAAATGGAAAAAGTTGCTCAACTAGATAACTCCCATACAATCACAGATAAAGGTTTGATGATTCGTTCAGGACTTGTATTATTGTTAGTAATCATCGGATTTATGCTACACGATATTACACACATTCAAACTTGTGTAACAGCAATGGCTGGTGCAGCATTCTTGTTATTATTTGAAAAACCACAAAAAATATTCCACGAAGTTGAATGGAACACAATCTTCTTCTTCATCGGTTTATTCATAATTATTGGTGGTTTAGAGCATGCCGGTGGTATCAAACTTATGTCAGAATGGTTGTTGAACGTAACTAACGGTTCTCAAAAAGCTACAGCTATGATTATTCTTTGGGCTTCAGGTATTTTATCAGGTATTATTGATAACATTCCTTACACAGCAACAATGTCACCATTGTTGGTAGAAGTTCAAAAGGTTATGGGCGCTGATTATACATTCCCACTATGGTGGTGCTTATCTTTAGGCGCTTGCCTAGGCGGCAACATGACAATCATCGGCGCAGCTGCAAACGTAATCGTATCAGAAACTGCAGCTTCTACAGGACATCCGATTAAATTCATGTATTTCTTGAAATATGGTGTTCTAGTAACAATGATTTCATTGTTTATGAGTACAGTTTACGTTTGGTTCAGATTCCTTGCGTAATTAAATATAAACATATATTGAAAAAAGGGCGATTTTTCTTTCGAAAAATCGCCCTTTAAATTGTTTGTAAGTTTATTTATATCCTGAAACCAAATGGTAAAAATTCACTTAATTTTCTAGCATCAAGCCTTCCACAATCTTCTGTAATCACAATAATCTCATCGTCGCCTTGAAATTCATACATTACTTGTCTGCAAGCACCACAAGGATAACAATTATCGGAATTCGGAGAATAAATTGCAATCGCTAAAATTTCTCTTTCTCCTTCTGATACTGCTTTGAATATTGCAGTACGCTCTGCACAATTTGTCATGCCGAAAGATGAATTTTCGACATTACAACCGGAATATATTTTTCCGCTTTTTGCTACAAGAGCTGCTCCAACCGCAAATCTTGAAAACGGTGAATATGACATTTTGGAAGCTTCTTTAGCTCTATCCATTAGTTGCTTGTAATCTATTTCCATATCTACATTCTATTCCTTTTTCTATGTTTGACATCAATTAATTGGATGATTTATGACTAATAAAAATTTAAAGAATTCTTTTCCATAATTATACTATTATCCGTCTGTTTATTAACGTCTGACTTTCCTAGATTGAATATTCTACCGGAACTATCAACAACATAGGATTTCTCTATAGGCTTATTATATAAATTTGGGATTTCACCACCCTTTTGAAAAACATTTCTTACCACTGTTGGCAAGAATTTGTGTTCCATAAGTAGTTTACTCAATTTGCAATCTTCTTCATCATAGTCACCGATTACAACAATAGAGGATTCGTCAAATTTGTCCTCTAATTTTTGCGCAAGTTTTTCTCTCTTGAAAGCATCTAGATATGGCCAAAAATTACGACATAATAAAACGGTATTTTTTGAAGACATATTATCAACATCTTCCAAGATATCACCTTGAGAAAATTTTACATTTTTTTTCAAAATATCTTTTGGGGACAACAGAAGAAGATCTCTTTCGTAGATATCATGTCCCATATCAAAGTTTGTATTAAATTCTACATTAAAATATTTTTTTGGATTATTATGAGTATGACGAGTTATATGCGAAATTTCACCGCTATATAATTTCATCGGCAAATATTTTTTTGCAGCTTCAATATTTATTTCATCAAAATCTTTTGCAATAATTGGAAAAAACTTTTTAGCTTCTTCTTCGCCTAAATAATTTATCAAACTCGCAACACAAGAATACGTTTCCTGCCCGTTTGAACAACAATGATTTATAAAATTAACTTTTGAAACATCCTTATATTTTCTTTTCAATAAAGATGCAAAGCCTTCCCAATCCATATCCGGTCTAAAAAAATAAGTCGTAGTTCTATAAAATAAGTTCTTTTTAGGCTCATCTACAACTCGACAATTTCCTCTACACGAAGGAGACTTTTTATTATAAATAGAATAATTATTATTTATCGGTAAAATTCGCATAATATAATAATGCTTGTAAAAATATTATTTGCTACCATAATAATTTTTGACAAACTCATCACTTTTTGACAATTCTACTAGCCAATTCTTTGGCATATTCCATCTTGAAAACTAGATTAAGGACAGCATAAATACCGAGAACAGATACCATTACAAAAAGAATCTTTGAGATTTCAAAAATATATTTTGGTAATTGAATCTTATCAAATCCTACACAAATAAACCAACCTGCAACAAGTGTTAAACCTCCTGCTAAAAGCATTTTTGTAAGATTGTAAAATAGAGATTTATAGTCCAATTTTATTTTTCTGTGAATAAATAAACCTAAAAATACAGCGTTAAATAAAGTTACAAACGAGGTTGACATTGTAATACCGGCAATTCCCATGTCAAGTTTTAGAATCAAAAGCCAATTCAAAAATGCCTTCAAACCGATTGATGACATAGCTATAATAAACGGTGTTTTTGAATCATTAAATGCGTAATATACTCTCGTTATAGAATCTCTAAATACATAAGGCAGTATTGAAAAAGATAAGAAACATAATGCTTCTGATACCATTATAACAGCATTTGCATTAAATGCTCCACGTTCAAAAATCAAAGAAATTCCGTCTTTTGCAAGCAATAAAATTAATAACAACATTGGAATTCCCACAAAAAACAACACTCCAACACCTTTATTAAAATATCGTTTTATAGAATCCATATCGCCTTCACCTGCAAGACGAGAAAAAATTGGAAATAGCGGAACTAAAAACGCTGTAACTAAAATTCCTACCGGAAATTGAAAAATTCTATTAGCAAAAACAACAGAAGTCCACGCACCTTCTTTTAAGGTTGATGCGAAAAACATATCTATATAAATACTGATTTGCCCGATTGTAGAACTTAATATTGCAGGAAATAAAAGTTCGCAAATGTTCTTAAATTGAGGATTGTTTTTTATATCTAAATTCGGCTTAATTCTGTATCCAATCTGTCTGATTTTTGGAAATTGAACCGCAAGCTGACATATTGCACCCAAAGTTGTTGCAGCCGCTAAAGCTATACCTAATTTATCATTATGCACTAAAGATATTACAGCAATCACAACAATACTCAATATCATTGGAGATAAATTCGGTAAAATATACTGTTTGTGAGTAACTAATAATCCGTAGAAAATACCGATTACACCGCCTATTAAAATAACAGGTGACATTATTTTAAAGTGCAAAGACGCTAAAGCAACAAGTTCAGGAGCTCCAGCAGAAATAATTAATCCCATAATTTTATCAGCAAAAAAGAATCCGCCTACTGCACAAAACGCAAAGAACAGAAAAGAAACCGTTAAAAAAGTATTATAAAGTTTATTAACAACTTCATCAGGTTTTGAATCAAAATTGGGAATCATTTTGGAAAATACGGCAACAGCAGCGCTATGAAAAGGACCACCAACACCGCCTAAAATAATTATTGCTAATGATGGAATTTGAAGTGCATAAAAATATGCATCCGACACGAGCGTTGCGCCATAATAATTTGCAACCACCATATCTCGAACAAATCCCATAAATTTACTTGCTATTGTGACCAGTGCAATCAGCCATGCTGCTTTTAATACGCTTTGTGTTTCGTCTTTACCCGCCATACTTCTCTACCAATTCTACATACAAAGTAACCGTTCTACCTAAAGATGGAGGATAAAATATTATTGTATTTGCTCCATCATCAATGTATCTTGAAATATCTATTCTATAATCTTTTTGAAAAATAGTTTTTGTTACCGGAAATTCTAAAGTTTTACCGTTTATCATTACTGCAATTTTTGCTGCATTTGAATTCGTTACAACTAATTGAGCTCTTCCTATTGGCGCCCAAAATGTTTGCTTAACTTCTTCTCCGCAAACAGTCACCGGCATAGTACCTAAATTTACTCCATTATAATAATGTCTTAAAATATTATAATAAGGCTGCTTAAGTTTTGTTGCCATATATCCTGCGCCGTATTGGCTCATTCCAACCCCATGCCCGAAACCGCCACCATTAATTACAATCTCAGTAATATTCCCGTAGTTATCTTTTTTGTTGTCAATAATTATGTTAGCACTCGGCAAAGATACTCCATTTTTTTGAAAAACTCTTCTTATAACAAGCTCTTTATAAATTCTATAACAACCTTTGTTTGTCATAAGTTCAACTTCCATCGCCTTGCCGGAAGTACCTCTTTTCATAACTTTAATATCTTTGATTTTTCCAAGTTCATCTCCTTGCTTAAAAGCAGAATGAATAAATCCGGTTTTTGATTGTGCAACAAGAGTCGATTTTAAAACGCTTTCCAACTCTCCAGCTGTCCATTGTTTTTGCCACCTGTAATATGGTGATTCAATATCAAAAGAAGGAACTTTTGTATCATAAAAAGCTTTTGCATCATCTTCTTCTTCCATTGACTTAAATTCGGACTTATCCGGAACTGCAGACAAATAAGGTTTATTTGGAGCAGGGAACATCTTTGTCATAGGGTCAGAAAAAGCATTCGAATAACTTTCAGTATACCCTCCGGCTGTGGAGCTATACAGCGCTAAAATCGGTTCATTATTGTATAATGCTACAATTCCGTCCGTTTCCATCACTGCTCTTGTAGACAAATCGTCTTCTGTATTAACTCCATAATACACTTGGCTTGCCACACTATCAACAACGTTAAACTCTTTATACGCTTGTGTTCTTGGAGTTAACACATAATTTCTAGCAGCAACAGCTTGCGCTTTTAAAGCTTCCAGACCAAATCTGACAGGCATTTCGTTTGGCACAACACCTTTCAAATATTCTTGAGTTTCTACGAGGTTAACCAAATAAAAACCTTTTCTATCCTGATGTTGAACAACCTCAAATGCGCCATGATAAAGAGCCGGTTTTCCTTTTCTGGTTAAATCTTTAACTCCGAGAACACCTCTTGGGCAAACTATAACAAAATCTCTAAGCGTTGCTCCGCGTCCGTTTATTGAAACATCAAGCCCCGTGACACCGTTTTTTATTGTTATATCAGTTTCTGCCGGTACAGAATATATTATCTTATGAGTTTCTCTATCGCATATATCGCAATCCGAAGTTCCATAAACAGAAATAGTCTGTTTTAAAACATTCTGAAATTTATTATCAGTAAGTCCGACTCTTACGACATTGTTATCTGCAAACGTAGGATTCACTGCTGTTAAAGATAACATCAACAACAGTACTCCCACAATATTTTTTAAATGAGTATACTTCATTTAATCTACTCCAATTAGCCTTTTAATTCCCAAGTAGTTCCTTCTTTAGAATCCTTTAAAACAATTCCGACTTTATCAAGAGCTACACGAATTTTATCCGCTACATCCCAATTTTTTTCTACTCTAGCAGCTTTTCTTTTTTCAATAATTTCTTCCATAGAAGAATATGTTTCACCCAATTCTTCTGAAATTTCCTTAAGTTTTTCTGCTAATTCTTCTTCTGAAAGAGTTGCTTTTTCAAACACAAAACCAAGTGTAGTGGCTAATTTATACAACAAAGTGAACGCATATGGGACATCTTTATTCGCTTTATTTGTTAAATCAAACAAAACTGCTAAAGCCTTAGATGTATTCAAATCATCGTCCATAGCTTCTTCAAAAGCTTTATATTCTTCAAATTGAGTCAAATCTAAAGTTTCATCAATTTGCGTACGTTTTGCATTAAGCATTCTTTTTACACCATTTGCAGCTGCTTGCAATGCTTCATCAGAAAACTCTACAGGCATTCTGTAGTGGTTTGTAAGTATAAAGAATCTGATGGTATTTGAATCATAATTTTTCAATAAATCATCTATCGTAAGAAAATTACCCAATGATTTTGACATTTTTTCCTTATTAATAGTTACAAAACCATTGTGAAGCCAATAATTTACAAATTTACAGCCATTTGCACATTCTGATTGAGCAATTTCATTTTCGTGGTGAGGAAAAATTAAATCAGCACCACCGGCATGGATATCAATTGTTTTACCCAAATATTTTCTGCTCATAGCTGAACATTCTATATGCCATCCTGGGCGACCGACTCCCCAAGGTGATTTATAACCAAATTTTTCATCTTTTTTCCATAATGCAAAATCTAACGGATCTTCTTTTTGTTCACCAACTTCAATTCTTGCACCACTTTCTAATTGGTCAATAGGCTGTTTTGAAAGATATCCGTATTTAGGGAATTTCTTTACTCTAAAATACACATCTCCGTTAGCTTCATAAGCGTAACCCTTATTAATCAAATCCTTAACAATAGAAATCATTTCACCTAAAGTTTTAGTCGCAAAAGGTTCTATATCTGGTTTTAAGTTATTTAAAGCACTCATGCTTTCGCTAAATTTTTTATACCAGAAAGTTGAAACTTCCTCCGGAGTCTTACCTTCTTTTTCTGCTTTTTTAAGAATTTTATCATCTACATCCGTAACATTTCTGCAATAAGTTACGTCATAACCTTTAAACTTAAGATATCTGTACAAAACATCCCATGTTATATAACATCTTGCGTGCCCCAAGTGCGCATTGTCATAAACGGTAGGGCCGCAAACATACATTTTAACCTTGTTCTCTTCTATAGGTTTAAACTCTTCAGTCTGATTTGTGTATGAATTGTGTAGTTTCATAATATATTACTCCCCAAAATCTCGCACGACTATATTACAACAAAAAGATTTTTATGTCTATTGATAAATAAGCAGAATAGGACTTTACAAGGTGTAAAAATAATTGTACAATAGACTAGTTATATAAGTATATGAGAGGATTTATAGATGAAATTTCACATGCAAGTGTTAATTGCACTTGGTTTGGGGTTAAAGAGAAATTGGCACATTTTTGCCGGCTTAATTCTCGGTGTTTTGGTTGGTATTTGGCTGCATAGAGAGCCTAATCCGATTATCATGACTACTTTGACTTTTATCGGTCAGGTGTTCATCAGATTAATTCAAATGGTTGTTATACCTTTGGTAATATCTGCAATCGTAATCGGCATTACAAGTGTCGGAGACAGCAAACAAATCGGCAAACTCGGTTCTAAAATGATATTTTATTACACGATTATTACCGTAGCAGCCGTAACAATTGGTGCAGCTCTCGCACTACTTCTAAAACCTGGATTAGGCGCAGCACACTATATTAATATAGATACAGCAGCAGGCATTCAAGCTCAAGTTGCAGCAACAATTGAAGCTCAAAGAGGAAATTTATTAAACATATTCTTGGGCTTTATTCCAAAAAATCCACTAGCATCTATTGCAAGTGGCGATATGGTTCCAATTATAGTATTTGCATTAATGTTTTCTGTAGCATTAGCAAAAGTTGGCGAAATCAACAGACCTTTTGTCAGCTTCTTTGAATCAATCTTTGCAGCTACAATGAAAATAACAGATTGGATTATGTGTTTTGCAGCTCCAGGGGTATTCGCACTTACTGCAGTTGCAGTTTCATCATTTGGCATAGATATTTTTATGAGCATTTCAAAATACTTAGGTGTTTTGACTCTTGGTTTTGCAATCCAATTCTTTATTGTGTATCCCGTATTCTTAAAAATATTTTCAAAAGTTCCTGTTCTAATGCTTTATGCGGCTATGGCAGAAGCAATGATGGTAGCCTTCGGTACAGCAAGTTCTTCTGCAACATTACCATTAACAATTGCTTGTTGTGAAAAAAGAGGTATTTCTCACAAGGTTTCAAGTTTTGTACTACCACTTGGTGCAACACTAAATATGGATGGTACGGCAATGCTTCAAACAATCGCTGTAATCTTCTTAACTCAAGCATATGGCGTTGCTTTAACTCCATTCCTTGTTATACAAATTGCATTTCTTGCAATCATAGCATCATCTACTTGTGCAGGTATTCCTGGTGCCGGACTTATTACAATTGCTCTTGTTCTTAATGGCATGGGCTTGAGTCCGGAACAATTGGTTGCTGGTTTCGCATTCTTATTCACAATAGAAAGAATCACAGATATGATGCGTACATTACTTAACGTAACATCAGATGCAGTTGTTGCAGCAGCAATTGCAGATAACGAAAACGAAATTAATTATGATTTATTGAATAATCCGGAAGCTTACGGAGATATTATTAATTAAGTTTTGATTTATGTTGATAACAAGAGAGGGCGGCTTATTTCATAAGCCGCCCTCTCTATTAATATCTATTACAAAAATTTTGTTTCCTCTTTACAATTATGTTATGACTGCGGTATCATTAACTTAAGGGAGAAAATTATGAAAGAACAGTTGGAAAACATTTATAACTCAGCAAAAAATGATATTGAGAAAGCTAGTACAATTAGCGACATTGATGAAATTAGATTAAAATATTTAAGTCGTAAAGGTGAATTTAATGCCATTAAAAAAGGGCTAAAGGATTTGTCAGATGAAGATAAAAGAGTTGTTGGTGCTTTAGCTAACAAGATTACTCAAGATTTAGAAGCTTTATTGAAAGAAAAACATGAAGCTTTTTATCAAAAAGAATTAAACGAAAAGCTTCAAAAAGACAGAATTGATATCACATTGAGCGGTAAATATATTCCACAAGGCAAGGTTCACCCTCTAACATCTACAACAAAAGAGATTGTTTCAATTTTCCAAAACCTTGGTTTTTCTGTTGTATCACCGGATTTATCACCGGAAGTTGAAACAGAATATTATAACTTTGATATGTTGAATGTTCCAAAAGACCACCCTGCAAGAGATGTTCAGGATACATTCTACGTAAAAAATATGCCTAACGTTGTACTAAGAAGTCAAACTTCCGGTGCACAAATTCACGTTATGGAAAATCAAAAACCGCCTATCAAAGTAATTTCTCCCGGTAGAGTTTATCGTAATGAAAATATTAACGCAAGAAAAAATAATTTCTTCCACCAAATTGAAGGACTTTATGTAGATAAAGATATCACATTTGGTGACTTGAAAGGTGTGCTTAACGAATTCATCAGATTGTATTTTGGTGCTGCCCGTCCAACACGTTTCAGAAGCAGTTTCTTCCCATTCACAGAACCTTCTGCAGAAGTTGATGTTCAGTGTATTATGTGCCAAGGTAAAGGTTGCAGAACTTGCAGCGGCACAGGCTGGTTAGAAGTTCTTGGTTGCGGCATGGTAGATGTAAACGTACTAAAAGGTGTAGGAATCGACCCCGATGTATATTCAGGTTTTGCATTCGGAATGGGTGTTGAAAGACTAGCTATGCTTAAATACGCAATTGATGATATTAGATTATTCTTTAACAATGATAAGAGATTTTTAGAACAATTCTAAATTTGGGAGCATTGAGATTGAAAAAAATCATACTTCTTGTATTATCAATACTGTTTTTGAATATTAATTCTGCATTCGCTGCAGAAGGTTATTTTACAAGCGCTAAAGAAATCGCAAAAATTCAAAAGCAAGTAAGTACAGTTGGGTATAAATTACTTAATGCAAATGGAATTGAAAAAAGAGTTGTTTTTTATTATAAAAACGATTCGACTGTAAACGCCTTTACATATCATTCAGATAGAGAAGTAGTAATTTGTCGTGGTTTGTACATAATGCTGGATGACGAAGCTCAATTAGCTGCTGTATTGGGACACGAGATTTCTCATGGTATGGATAGCTACAACGGCATTTTTAGAGGGACATTCTCATATTGGAACAATTTCTTTACTCCTAAGAAGTATGAATACAAAGCGGATAAAAGAGCTGTAGATTATATGGTGAATGCTGGCTACAATCCTGTTGCAATGATTGTTATGATGAATAAATCTTTCGGTCAAAGACGATATGATTGGCGCTCTACTCACCCTCTAACTTCCAGAAGAATGATGGAAGTTTATGAATATATTTATAAAAAATATCCGGAATATTTAGTTAACAATCCATACAAAACAAACATTTATTACCAAAACTTTTTATTAACTTCAAAGGAAAATCGTGCAAAATTTCAAGAAAAAGTTAAAACTAATTCAACCAAAAAAGTTAATTATCTGTAAGAAAATATTATCAACATTTTTACTAATATCCCTTTGTAACAGTTGTTGCGCAGCAATAATTATTGATGATTTTGTTGAAAACACTCTGGATAAAAATCTAAAAATTCATCCTCACAAGGAAGTTATAATAGAAGATGAGTTTTTGCCAACAAGTGTTACGACGAAAACTTCAAGAAAAATCTCTAACCAACTGCAAAGTGAAGTATTACCTAATATTACAACCACAATTCCACAAAGGAAGAAATTAGTAATATCAGAAAACGAAAAAGAATATATTTTAGTCCGTATAAAAGAATCTTTCACAACGAAGTCAAAGCCGGAAGAAGGCAGTTATTTAGAATTTGTAACAACAGAAGATAAGTATATCAAAGGGAAATTATACCCTGCAAATACTCCCATAAAAGCCAGAATAGAAACATTTTCTCCTCGTGCTATATGGGGTAGTCCTGCCGATATCGTTATCAGCAATTTCTATATAAACGACATTCCTTTATATGGAAATATTTCTAAAACAGGGAAGAATAATACAATGTGGGTTCGTCCGTTAGCTTGCATAGCCGGAGTTGCTTTCGGCACCGGTTTCTTTTTTATGTTCATAAAAGGCGGACAAGCTAAAATTAATAAAAATGAAGTGTTTAAATTGTTTTTTGAATAATAAAGGGCGAAAAAGCAAAGCTTTTTCGCCCTTACAAAAACTTAAAACCTTATCTTATTCTTCAGGAACTTCTATTTCTACATCATCAACATCTTCTTCTTTTTTAATAATGTCAATAACATTTTTAGCCATCTCTTTTGCAATAACACTTCTTGTTGAATCAGGACAATTTTGAAGCAGACTAATCGCAGTTCTAAGAGTTCCATCCAAATCATACCAACGACCGTGTTTAGATTCATCCATAACATCTTCAGTGGCTGAAACAATATCTTCTACAGACTCATACTCGGTACTTGATAGATGATGCTCTGTAATAATTTTAATCAGGTTTAGAGCAACCTTAATCTGAGTTTCATCATCAGATTCTTCTAACGTTTTCATTGCAGAAGATAATACCGGATCTTTATCATACCAGCGTCTTGCATTTGTTGTAAATTCTTCCTTCATAAAACCTCCTGATAACCTTATTACCAGTTCATTATACTATATTTTTTTTTATTTGTAAAATAAAAAAATGATGTCATCTCCTCTTTGACACCATTTTTCTAATCAATAAATTACGAAATAGCATGTTCCAGAAGCAATCGTTTTCTCATCGAAATAGGTAATGTCCTATATTGAATATTCGAATCAATAACATCTATTGCATTGATTTCACTATGCGCTTCTCGTTTAGTTGGCGAAACTTTTTCTTCATTAAACAAATTTGCAATAATTAAATCTAAATCGTTTTCATTTGCATAAGGTCTTTTTAGCATTATATTGTCCACATAACTTGTATCCTTAATCGTTGTACTATGACCATTCAAAGAAATATTTGTTTCTTTGTAAGTTGATGACGAATAAAGATTTTCTACCACTATCTTATTTCCCATTCTATCAATTATTACATAAGATAGCAACTCGTTATTTAAACTTATTTTATTTACAACTATATGTTGATTATCGTCTTGATACTCAATAATCCTGTCTAATATGTCATATTTATAATGCTGTTCATTTATGTGTTCACTGTTTTTATACAATTTGCGACACACAATTCTATTCAAATCATCATATTTATAAAGCGCAAGAAGTTCTGCTCCTGAACGCTTTTTACAGATACTTACCAACTGATTTTTTCTATTATAATCATATTCTAAAGAATATGATAAATATCCATTTGTTTGGAAAATAAATTTCAAGGCAAGAAGTCCATTCTTATAAGCCTCTGTTACCGCAAGTTTTCCGGTTCTATAATAATTTATTTTAGATATTGAATCACCAGAATAAAAAATTTCTTTTGATAACACTTTTTCGGGCGTATAGTATTCAACAGACGCCAAGCAGCCCTTGGAATCTCGTTTAATTACAACTTCTGTATCAAATTTCAAATCCGGCTTTTTAGATTGATTAATAGTATCCGTTACTCTATAATAGTTCTTTAAATTCTCCGGTACAGAAAATCTATAAAAAGAATTAGACATCTTACGCTCCAATCTATAATATTTTGTGTATAACGCCATCTCCTCGTTATGTATATATAAAGTTATTTTTTATTAATCAATTTCAGATAGAAATATTATCGTTACATTTGTTAATAAAAAATTTACAATGAATAAAAAATATTGCCGAGTCGACTTATATACATTTAGTATTGGTTATTATACAAATATAATACACAATTTACTAACCCAAAGATTGGAGCCCCAATATG
>URPS01000036.1 GCA_900549855.1 uncultured bacterium
TTCTCCATCTGTCTGTAAATCTGATCTGCGAAACCAAAGCTTGTTCTTGGATTATTCGCAATATCACGTCCCATTTGTTGATAAACTATTGACTTAAAAGTATCAACGTATTGTCCTTCTTTTCCGAACAAGCTGTTTTCGTGGTCTACAGTCTTGTCCATTTCTGAAAGCATTTTGGTCACAAAGATTGATTCAAATTCTGTTGCAACCTTTTTTAATTGCTCTTTAGAATCGCCGGATTCTTTAATTCTGTTATATAAAACCTGATCAGCGTTAACTGTCTGAGCATTTTTTAATCCGCTATGTATTAAATCTATTGTAGGTGTTGAAAAGTCCATTTTTTTATTAGTGAATGGTGAGTTGTGAGTAGTGATTGGTATTATTCACTTCTGCAATTTCATTCACTTTCTCCTTTCATTTTTATTAACTGCCTATTAACTAATCACTATTCACTCGTCACTAGTTAAATTATTACCAGTTCCGCTTGCAAACTTCCGGATTTTTTCAGTGCTTGCAAGATTGATATCAAGTCTACCGGTGCTACTCCGATTGAGTTTAATGCTCTTACTAAATCATTAAGATTGCTATTAGCAGGCATTGTTACTAAACTACCCGGAGCTTTGTTAATTTGTATATCCGAATTCTCAAACCCAACGGTCGCACCGTTTGAAAAACCGTTTGGCTGAGAAACTTCATTTGTTGTAGAAACTGTTACCGTAATATTTCCATGCGCCACTGCTGCTGGTAAAAGTTTTACATCTGCACCAATAACCACAGTACCGGTTCTTTCATTAACCACAACTTTAGCCGGTTCCATTGTTGGAGAAACTTCCAAATTTTCAATTATTGATAAAAATGCAACCCTATCATTCATAAATCTTGCAGGAATTTCTACTTTAACAGAACTTCCGTCAATTGCTTTTGCTGGTGCTACTTGAGAAACAGTTTTTGCGATTCTTGAAACAAGTGTATAATCAGAACGGTCGATAGATAGTGTTATTGAGTTTTCATCTCCGATTTCTGTATAGATATCACGTTCAATTATTGCACCCCCAGGGATTCTACCTGTTGTAGTGATTGCAGTTCTTGCAGATGAACCGCCTGCAATTTTGTTAATACCACCAACTGAAAGTGGACCTTGCGCAACTGCTACAGCTTCACCGTTAGGAGCTTTTAAAATTGTTTGAACAAGTACACCGCCTTCTAAACTTTTACAGTCAGCCATCGCAGAAACTGTTACGTCGATTTTGTCACCATTCTTAGAAAACGGAGGCACTGTAGCGGTTACGATTACAGCTGCAGAAGCTCCTTTTTGGATGTAGTTTTCTTGCTCAATTACTGTGCCTAAATTTCTTAACAACATCTTATTTGTAATCTGAGTTGAACGAGAGTTGTCACCAGTCCCCGGAAGACCAACAACTACACCATAACCAACAAGTTGGTTTTCTCTCACACCCTTAATATGAGTCAAGTCCATTATGCGAACCTTGGCATTAATAGCTTGTGCCGGCATTACACTTGCCAACATGAATATTGCTAATATTGTTGCTAAAATTTTTTTCATAATACTTACCTTTTTTTAGTTGAAGAGTTGAAGGTTGAATAGTTGAAGAGTTTATTATGTTCGCTATTGCTCACTATTTATTTTATGACCGAAGGGAATTAAATGAACCGTTCCGCTATTCCACCCTTCAACTTTTCAACTCTCTACTCTCCACTTTCAATTTTCAATTCTTTTACCAACCCCAAGTCCCAGTGCTAAATTGCAACCAAAACTCTATTTTCCCCAATTACCTTACCGTTGTAAACCTTTTTGTAATTTTTGTTTTCAACGTTAATGTAATCGCCTGTCATACCGTCTGCCATTGCAGTACCGTCTATTGTAACCATTACATCCCCATTTGATACAAAGAAAATTCTTACTTCGCCATTTCTTTGTACGTCAGGACGCATTTTTACAAATCTTTTGTCAATGACTTCACCTTTTTGAAAAGCTTTCTTGGTTGTCATTTCTTTTGCCAACATTTTTGAATCAAGAACATAATCCATTTTCATAGAAACATCCATTCTCTTAACCGTTGTGCATTCATTTGTTACAGCTTGTTCTCTGTTTATAAAATCACTTGCAACAAGCACGTCTTTGTAAACAATTGTTTGAACCGGAAGATTCAAAGTTTTAACAAATGCGTTATTTACGTATACGTCCACTCTTTTAATATCACGAGGTAGAATTTTATCTCCACCTGAAACAACTTTATATGAAACTTTTCCATCCGGAAGCTGTAATTGTGCAAAAGGTGTTGCAGAAACCTTAACTTCAACCTCACCATTTGTCATTTTGTTATAATTTGTTTCCAAAATCTTAGCAACAGAAGTTTTAACATCACTAGAAGAAACCATTTGAGCGTTTACACCCAAATTGCTTATTATTAATATTAATGCTGTTGCTACTATTTTATTCATTAATTATACTTACCTTTTTTTAGTTGAAAAGTTGAATGGTGAAAAAGTGGAAAAGTTCATTTAATTCCCTTCGGTCATATATAAATTGTGAGCGTTAGCGAACTTAATGAACTCTTCAACTGTTTCGCTTTTCAACTCTTTAACTTTTTTTCCTCATTTTATGTTCAAATCCTAAAACTATCTAACGTTCTTATCCCATCTGATTAGTCAACTGTAAAATATTACTTGAAGAGTTGATAATCTTAGAGTTTGATTCAAATGCCCTTTCTGCTTTAATCAGTCCTACAAGTTCGTCTACGATTTGAACGTTTGAACCTTCCAACATACATTGTTGAATCAAACCTAAACCGTTCTGCCCCGGAGTATCTTGAACCGGATTTCCGGAAGCTTGCGTTTCTTTGTACAAGTTGTGTCCGATTGATAACAAACCTGATGGGTTTTGGAATTTTACCAATTGCAAAGAACCAACAATTGATTGTTGTGTTTGCCCCGGAAGTGTTACAGAAATATTACCATCCTGTGTAATTGTAATTTCAGTCGCATCACGTGGAATTGATACAGATGGTTGAATTAACAAACCATCATTTGTACACAATTGACCTAAAGAATCCACTTGCAAACAACCGTCACGAGTATATGCCAAAGAGCCATCCTCTTTCATAACTTGCAAGAAACCTTCACCTTCAATTTCAATATCAAGTTGACGTCCTGTAGAGATTGCAACACCTTGAGTAAAAACACGAGTTGTCGCTGCTGTTTTTACACCAAGCCCGATTTCAATACCAACAGGCTGATATGTTCCTTGGTTCATCAAAGCACCAGGGGTTCTTGTTGCTTGAGAAAGCAAATCTTGAAACTCAATTCTTGATTGTTTAAAAGCAGTAGTGTTAACGTTCGCTACATTGTTTGCGATAACGTCTAGGTAATTCTGTTGTGCTATCATACCTGTTGCTGCTGTTGTTAGTGCTCTTAACATTTTTGTTTATCCTCTTTAAGTCTGGTTTTGTTTTTTAGTTGAAGAGTTGAATGGTGTAATGGTTGAAAAGTTCATTATGTTCGCTTACGCTCACTATTTATATGACCGAAGGGAATTAAATCAACTATTCAACCCTTCCACTTTTCAACATTTCAACTCCTTACTCTACGATGTCCTTATGCGCCCAAGCGAAACTGCCGTTGTCAGCATATCGCTATTGGTGCTTACTAATTTTGTCAAACTTTCGTAATTTCTTGATGTATTAATTGTGTTAATCATTTCTCTAATTACATTAGAATTAGAAAGTTCAAGCATTCCCTGCTGTACAGAGAATTTTTCTGAACGAAGCTCCGGATTATTAACTGTATCTCTCGGAATAAACTTCGCATCACCAACTTCAAACAAATCGTCTTTGTCAGAAAAATCCCAAACACCGATTGTTTGAAGTGGAATTTTTTGGTTATAAGAATTGATTTCAATATTACCGTTTTCTGCGATAACGATATCTTTTCTATCTCTAAAAACTGTTTCATCTTCCATATCTTCAGGAAGCATTCTTATTCTTCTATTGTTAACGTCAAGAACGTATTCACCTTGCTTAGTTTTTAACCAATAACCTCTATCAACAACAAAAGAACCGTTTCTTGTATAAGCGACATTTCCATCTTGGTCTTGAACTTTAAAGAAACCGTCACCTTCAATTGCAACGTCATAAGGATTAGATGTCTTAGTTAAAGCACCTTGAGAAAAATCGTGGGTATATTGCATACTTGCACTACCAACACTCAAGCTTCCAAGATAATTATTTTCATTAGTGTTTCTGATAATAGAACCACCCTCTTGAGAGTATACAGCAGATTGCATAACGTCTTTGAATCTCAATGAACCTTTTTTATAACCTACAGTATTCACGTTCGCAAGGTTGTTTGCAGTATTATCATTCATATCCATAAGAGCAAGCATACCATTGGCAGCTGATTCAAAACTTCTCACTAACATTAGTTGCTTCCTCCTTTCATCTTGTCGTAATTGCTTAGAACACTTTTAACATAATTTTGCGTTTCCATATAAGGTGGAATTCCGCCGTATTTTTTTACCGCATTTGGACCTGCGTTGTAAGCAGCCAGAGCTAAAGATTTATTGTTATCAAACCTATCCATTAAACCTTTTAGATACTTTGTTCCGCCCATAATGTTCTGTTCAGCGTCATACGCATTTTTAACACCAAGTCCTTGTGCTGTACTTGGCATAAGCTGCATTAAGCCCATAGCACCGCAGCTTGAAGTCGCATTAGGGTTAAATCCTGATTCTTGTTTAATTACAGCTTTTACAAAATCAGAATCCAAGCCATTCTTTTCTGCGTAGGTTTCAATCAAGTTTTCGATTTCATTTCTGGATGAAGAAGTAGGATTTGTTCTATTAGCGATTGATGTATCAAGGATTTTTTGGAAATCTTCATCAGGCTTAACCCCGTATGACATTAGAGATTGAAACTGATTTTCAATCGTACTGATGCGCTGCAAAGTTAAGTCTAATCCCGTAAGATTCATCTTACGCCTTCCTCTTCTTAATTACCTACCAATTTTGTAAGGGATATATTTTCCCCTACCCCAAGTCTACACTAGTAGTTTATTATATCTGGACTTCGTTAACATCAATCAATGGGTTATAATTTTGAGGTGATATAGACCAAATGGTCTATATGAAATTCCCTTCGCCCACATGGAGAAGAAAAACTCTAAAACAAACCACTAATTAAATTTATATATAAGTCAATGGTAGTGCGTCATTGCAAGCAGGAGCGAAGCAATCTGGTCATTTTACTTGTAAGTTAACCTTAACGGTCTGAATTGCCACGTCACTTACGTTCCTCGCAATGACGCACTACCATTGCTTGACGCGCTATATTGTTACACCAACAACAAAAATAAAGGAGTACTCACTCACTTGTTAAAAATCAATTCCATCACCAGATTTAACCAGTGACAACGAATTATCACGAGAAAAATGCTCAGCCCTTAATTCTTCTATTCTATTGCGCGCAAAAACCGCGTCTTCTGAAAACTGTTTTAATTCCAAAAATTTCTTATAATATCTTATTGCATCCTTGAACTTAGACATCTTATCAAAACTCATTGCAATACCAAGGTAAGCCTTGTAATAATCGGGATTTCGCTTAATCAACTGAAAGAACGTTCTTGATGCTTCCATAAAATCACCTTGTCCCATCAGCATTGCAGCCTTGTTGTAGTAAGCCTTCAAAAATTCCGGATTTGTTTCAATAAGTTTGTTGTAAATCATTAACGACAAATCTGCTTCATCTACAAGTTCATGAGCAATAGCTAATTGAATTTGAGCCTCTAAATTTTCACGATTTATCAAAATCGCCTTAATCAAATGTTCAATAGCTTTTTCAGGTTCACCATTGCTCAAATAACAAACACCAAGCTCAAAAAAGTATTCATCTTTGCTATCATCAATTGCAATCAATTTATGCAAAGTCGAAATAGCTTTCCTGTACTCTTGGAGGTATTTGTAAGACATTGCTAAACCCAAATACGCTTGGGGTTCTTTTCTATCCATCATAATTGCCTGCAAGTATGCTTGCACAGCCTCTTTATAAAGTTTTGCAAATCTGAGTGCGTCTGCTTTAACGCAGAGATTATACGAACGAGAACGTTGAGGTCTTGTCACCTTCTCCGCTACTTTCGCCAAATTTTTATCTATAGTTGCATCAATTTGCATAACTCTCTCCCAATTGTATAGTACACAATCGGGTAATAAATTTTAACGACCATTGGATTGAAAAAAGATTAACCCTTGGATTAATTTTTAAACATCAAAAAAGGCGTCGGTACAAAATAAATTTTGCACCGACGCCTTAATAATTTCACTTATTTACTTAACAGTTGTCAAACCCATTTCTTCAAGCATTCTTTTGTCTTCTTTAGTTTCAACACCATCTGTTGTTAAATAATCGCCAGCAAGAAGTCCGTTAATACCGGCTCTCAAACCAAGTTCTTGCATTTCCTTAGACAATCTGGTTTTTCTTCCACCTGCATACCTCAAAATTGCATTAGGAAGAACAAGCCTAAAAATACAAATTGTTCTGATAACTTCTTCTTCTGTAATCTTATCTTCATAACCTTCTAGAGGTGTACCTTTAATCGGATTCAAAACATTTATCGGAACAGTTTTTGGATTAAGTTCGGCTAGAGAAAGCGCCATATCAATTCTGTCTTCTCTTGATTCGCCCATACCTAAAATAACACCGGTACAAGCTTCTATACCGTTTTCTTCAATCATTTTCACAGTCTTAATTCTGTCTTCAAAATCGTGTGTTGTACAGATTTCTTTGTGGAAGTTCTTTGAAGTATTAATGTTGTGATTAAATCTTTCAACACCTGCTTCTTTGATTTGCTTAATTTGTTCTTCATTCAACAAGCCTAAAGATGCGCAGCAATGAATACCTTCAATTGAAGCTACAGCCTTAATCATTTCTAAGATTTTTCCAAAATCATCACCACCTTCACTTCTTCCTGAAGTTACGATACAAAATCTAGAAGCACCGTTTTCTTTTGCTTTGATTGCAGCTTGACGAACTTCTTCAACTTCCATCAATGGGTGGCAAGCAATTTCTGCATGATTATGTATACTTTGAGAACAGTATTTACAGTTTTCTCCGCATTTACCGGTTCTTGCGCTAATGATAGAACAAACTTCTACTTCATTCTTAAAATGTTCTTTGGTAACTTTTTCCGCTTTAGAAATAAGTTCTTCTAAGTCCATATCATATAATTTTAATAGTTCTTCTTTATTCATAATTTTTCCTTTTCCCCTTTTGCCGTCAATAACAATTTTAATAGAACTGGATTGCCACGACTCTAACGAGTCTCGCAATGACGCCCCACTTATAGTTTCACGCTACGTCATTGCGAGCGTATTGTATTTTACATTCAGTTTTGTAAGCAACTTGTATAATATAAAGCGAAGCAATCCATTCATTTAATTTGTAATTGTATTTTAAACGCCTTGCTTGTCACAAAATATTTTAGCCTTTACTCACCAGCCTTAATAATTCCGCCGCCTAAAACGACATCACCGTCGTATAATACAACAGACTGCCCAGGAGCAATTGATTTTTGCATATCCTCAAATATAACTTCAACTTCTCCATTTTCAAGAGGTCTTGCTGTAACGTTTGTAGGCTGTTGAGTTGAACGGATTTTTGCTTGACACTTAATTTCTTTATCAAGATTTTCGATTGACAACCAGCTCATATCAAAAGCCACTAGTCTATCTTTAAAAGTTTTGTCCTTGAATCCGACAACGACTTCGTTTGTTTCATTTCTCAATTCTACTACATACAAAGCTTCCGTTGCTGCAATACCAAGTCCTTTACGCTGTCCGATAGTATAATTCCAAATACCATCATGTTCACCCAAGATATTGCCATCCATATCCACGATATTACCTTTTTTTGGTTTTACATCAAGAAGTTCATTGTAATCTCCTGCATAAAAATCTTGAGAATCTGGTTTATCAGCAACTTGCAAGCCAAAACTTTTTGCTTTTTCACGAATTTCTTCTTTTGTGTAACCGCCTAGTGGCAACATAATATTTGCAAGCTGATCTTGTCTTAAGCGATACAAGAAATATGATTGGTCTTTATGAGGGCTTACACCACGCAAAAGCTGATATCTTCCATTTTCACCTTTTTCAATTCTTGCATAATGACCAGTTGCAAATTTATCAAACTCAATCCCGTTCATTTTTGCTAATGAAGGTAAAATATCAAATTTTATGAGCGAATTGCACCAAATACAAGGATTTGGAGTTCTTCCTGCAAGATATTCTTTTTTAAAATTCTTAAGAACAATTTCATCATACTGAGCTGCGCAATCAAAAACGTGAAACTCTATTCCAATTTCTTCACAAACCTTTCTGGCAGCTTCAATATCTTCTTTTTCATCAGGTCCAAGACAAGCGCCATGTGTAGAAGCTTTCATATTCTTCATAACACCTTTATCACCCCAAATCGCCATCGTAGCACCAATTACGTGGTGACCGGCTTCTTTTAATAACTTAGCAGTTGTAGAAGAATCTACACCACCTGACATTCCGACCAATATATTCATAAACTATACACTTGCTCCTATCATCATTCTGTCAATACATTCGTAAGCTTTCTTTTCTACTTCCGGATTTACAGTAATTTCATGCTGCTCGTCACGTAAAGCTAAATAAATGTCTTCAAGAGAATTCCATTTCATATTTTTACAAATAATATCGTCCCTGATTAGGTGGAATTCTTTTTGCGGATAATCACGTTTAAGCCTGTCAAGCACACCTTTTTCTGTCGCTATTACAAATTCTTTTTCAGAAGAATTTTTTACATAATCCATAATTTCTTTTGTAGAACCCACAAAATCAGAAATTTCTGAAACAGAAGTATGACATTCCGGATGCGCAAGGATTATTGCATTCGGATAATTTTCACGAGCTTTTGCAATATCCTCCGGTCTGATTCTTAAATGAGTTGGACAAAAACCATTATAAGGAATAACTTTTACATTTCCTAATTTCTTTTCTACCCACTTGCCTAAATATGTATCCGGCAAGAATAAAATTTCTTTTGCGCCTAAACTTTGAACAACTTTCACAGCATTTGAACTTGTACAACAAATATCGCATTCAGCCTTAACTTCCGCAGTCGAATTTATATAACAAACGGCAGGAACATTTGGATATTTTGCTCTAAATTCTCTCAATTGTTCTACATTAACCATATCTGCCATAAAACATCCGGAATTCATGTTCGGTAGCAATACTTTTTTATCAGGATTAAGAAGTTTTGCTGACTGTGCCATAAAATGCACACCTGCAAAAACAATAATATCTGCGTTTGTTTCTTTCGCTTTTTTACTCAAATAAAACGAATCGCCAACAAAATCAGAAATTTCATCAATTTCAACGGGCTGATAACAGTGTGTCAAAATAATTGCGTTCTTCTCTTTTTTTAATCTTTTTATTTCTTCAATATAATTCATAACTAACCTTCCGAAGTTAATATTAACACAAAAGTTCTCACATGCCACTAAATTTATTGAGATTAGTTATTATAAAAAGCGATATTTTTTTTATATTTATCCAATAGTAAATTAACAAAATATTCTAGTTCAAACAAATATTAGACTAATAATACAAAACATAATATTAGTCCTTTTCATTATTAACCGGTAATATTAAAATTCCCTTGGATTTATACCTTTGCGCCAATTTAATTCAATTTGTTCCAAAGAAATTCCTTTTGTTTCCGGTACAAAAAAGTAAACAAAGATTATACACAAGATTGACACAACACCAAACATCCAGAATGTCCACGCACCGCCAATCCTGTGTAACAACACAGGAAAACTTCCTACAACAAAGAAATTAAACGCAAAATTCGAAACAGTACAAACGCTCATCGCAACTCCACGAATCTTTAGTGGAAAGACTTCTGATACTAAAATCCAACCGATTGGTCCAAGACTCATTGCAAAACAAATAATATAAGTTACCAAGCTGCCTACAGCAACCCATTTTAAGCTTGAACCGAGTATACCTGCCAGAGCAAAAGACGTTCCAAGCGCAAACAAGCTCAACATTACTCCGCTTAAACCAAAATAAAGTAGAGGTTTTCTACCCAATTTATCTGTAAAATATACAGCAACTATTGTCATAATAAAATTCACAATACCAATACCGGTAGTTGCGTATATTGCAGTAATATTGCTATCAAAACCAGCAGTCTTAAATATAGTCGGTGCGTAATATATAATCGTGTTAATGCCTGTACAAATTTGTGCAAACATAATTCCAACACCAACGACAAACGGCATCAACATCCATTTTTTAAATCGAAATTTTTTCTCTTGATTGTCGTTACGCAGAGTATCCTTAATTTCTGCAACTTCCTTTTTTATATCAATATCCGGTTCAATTTTAGCAAAAACCTTTTCAGCTTCTTCTTCTCTTCCTTTGGATACAAGCCAACGTGGAGTATCGTTCATAAAACACATTCCTATGAACAAAATTACCCCAGGGAGAACACCGGCAAATAACATCCATCTCCAATTGTAAACAGCGTGAGCAAAAATTGCGTTTATAAAATAAGAGAACAAAATGCCTGCCGTTATTGCCCATTGATACAAAGAAACAAGTGTTCCACGCAATTGTTTTGGAGAAATCTCAGATAAATACAATGGCACAATAAAATTAACAATACCAACTGCAAAGCCGACAAAGATTCTGGAAATTATAAGAATATAAACATTTGGCGCAAAAGCACAAAGAATTGAACCCAGAATGAAAATTACAGCCGTTGCCATAATAATCTTTTTACGTCCAAAAACATCCGCCAGAATGCCATTCGTCGCAGCACCAACAACTGCACCAATTAATACAGAGCTTACCAAAAATCCTTGCAATGTATCAGGTAATAACCAAGTATCATTTATAAACAACAGCGCACCTGAAATTACACCTGTATCATAACCTGATAACAAACCGCCCAAAGACGCTACAATTGCAACAACATAAAGCCAAATGTACTTCATATAAATTCCTCATTGCACACACAATTTGTAATAAACTCTATATCTTTATTATAACATATTTTTTGAATTGTACATATATAACAAAAATGCGCCCGACTTAAATAAGTCGGGCGCATTAACATATTTATTCAACTCTTAAAACTAAGAAATTCTACCAGGAACAACAACTCCACCTTTCAAATTCTTTTTGTAGAATTCAACGTGTGGTTGAAGTACACTATCAAGAACTTCCGGAAGTTGTTTATTTTGCATAACAGCTTCAACGATTTCTTGGTAACAAGTTGCAAATGCTCTCAATTGAGTTACAGCACCGGCAGCTTCTGGAGTTAAACCAAGCTTAGATGTTTCAACATATTCTTTAAAGAATGCACCTGCTGATTCATAAGACTTAGTCAAAGCACCAATATAAGCTTCTGCGTTTTCAGAACAAACACCTTTATCTACTGGAACGGTTAGAGCAAAAACTAATTTGTTTGCAGGATTGAAGTGAGCTTCTGCTGAATGGTGCATTGCATCAGGAACTTTAGCAATCTGTTTAAGAGTATCTTTAACAGATTCATTTTGCATTTGAGCATGCCAGTAAACAGTATTTTCAAACATTGAACCCATATATTGGTGAACAGAAGCAGAAATACCGTTAAGTTTAGCATCAGCCCAGAAAATACCTTCTTTTAATGCGTCATTCAATTCTAAATCTTCAGACAATGACAATGAAGAAATTTCTTGAGCTGACATTAACATAGATTTCATATCTTCTTTGCTCATGCCTGCAAATGCAAGTGTGAATAAAGCGTGATCATCAAAAGCAGAGAATCTTCCACCAACATCATCATGGATGAACAAATCGCCCAACCAACCATTTTCATTAGAAGTTCTTCTTAATTCGCTCTTTTCTGCATTCTTATCAGTTACAGCAATAAAGTGTTTTGCAGTTGATTTTTTAGCTTCTTCTGCTGATTGACCTTGAGCAATATAAGCATCTTCTACCATTTTTTGAATTCTTAAGAAACCATCTTTTGTTTCAAAAGTAGAACCTGATTTAGAAGCGATTAGATAGTTTGATGATAGAACATCATTACCTAATTTTTCTAAAAATCTTGCAAAGCTGATTGAATCAACATCTGAATAGAAATAAATTTTATCAGAATTGATATTCAAGCCATTGATACCCAACATATGTTCAACAGTGTGTTTAGAACCGCCAATACCCATTACGCTAAGTTTTTCAACACCTGTTTGAGATTTTAATTTTGAAGCCAAAGCATAGATATCATCTAATCTTTTTGCTTGTTCTTGTGGTAAGTTTACCCAATTTAAGAATTTACCTTCTTTATTTGCACGAGAAGAAAATTCTTTAACAAATTCAGATGTTTTAGAAGAATATTTTGAAAAATCTACACCTGAAAAAGTAGTTTTTAATGATGAAATTTTTGTTAACATAATTAACTCTCCTTTTTGTACCTTTTGTGCACCAATATTTAACTATATGATATCATAAAAGAATTATTATCATTTATTTTTTTAAGTTTTTCTTGTAGAATGAGAAAAGACAACCCCTTAGACTATAAGGGAAGGGAAACAAGAATACCCCATCAATAATAAGAATAGAGGAATTTATGGAATACATTAATTTAATCATCACACATCTTGTAAGTTTTATTGAACACATTGTTACTGCAATGGGTCCATTAGGCATAAGCTTATTAATGGCAATCGAGTCTTGTAACATTCCACTTCCGAGTGAAGCAATTTTACCTTTTGCCGGTTATATAGTAAGTAAAGGGGAGATGAATTTCCACTTAGCAGCTTGGGCAGGAGCTTTTGGTTGCGTTCTCGGTTCAATCCCATCTTATTACTTAGGTTTCTTTGGCGGACGTAAATTTGTGGAAAAATATGGAAAGTATTTCTTAATCTCACATAAAGATTTGGATGAAGCTGATAAATGGGTTGATAAGTATGGAGATTGGGCATTTTTCGTTTGCAGAATGTTACCTGTCGTAAGAACATTTATCTCACTTCCTGCCGGAATTCTAAGAGCAAGAAAAAGAATATTTTTCACCCTTACTTTTCTGGGTTCACTGGTTTGGAGCTATTTATTAGTTTATGTCGGTGTAAAAATGGGACAAAATATGGAAGCTTTCAAACACATTTGGCACAAATTCGATATCCTTATCGTTGTTGTGTTTGGTATTCTAGGTGTACTTTACATCTACAAACACGTTAAACATTTGAAGGAATCCTAGTGCTACGCACGTAGACAAAAAGATGGGAACCCCTCGCCCCTTGAGGGAGAGGGTAAAAAAATCAAGTTGAACTATGCGAAACTTAGTTTTTTGGGTGAGGGGTAAAATAAATTGTAATAAGAAGGCGGCTGCATCGCAGCCGCCTTCTTATTTTATACAACTTTCCATTTCCAAATTATAAAATGGTTTTAGAACCCCAGACCATCAATCCACTTTTTAACCTCAACTTCGTTAGCAGAATCTTCATATGAAGTATACCCTTCTAATACATCTGCTGCCGGTGCTAATTTTTTAATATCAGAATAAGTGTTAGAAGCTCCACCGCCACCATGAGTACAGAATGGAACAATAGTCTTACCTGCAAAATCGTTTTCTTTCAAAAATGTTTTTAAAGGCCCTGCCATTGTGTACCACCAAACCGGAGTGCCGACAAAAATTGTATCATACGCAGTCAAGTCAGCATTTTCATTGATTTCAGGATAAATATTTTGTTCTTTTTCTTGCTTACCAACTTGAACAAGAGAATTGTAATCATTTGGATAAGCTTTTGTTAGAACAATTTCAAAAACATCACCACCAAGTTGCGCATGAATAAGCTCTGCCACTTTCTTTGTATTACCGGAATGTGAATAATACGCAACTAAGATTTTCTTTTCAGCCATAAAACACCTCGTTTCAAAAAAATAAAAACATTATTTACATATTCATTTTACAACCTGATACCAACTCTCAGTCAAGCCCCCGATTGCATCATCCCTTGCCCTATATCCAAATTTCATCCAAATTTCGAGAGATTAGATTTTATTCTTGCTATCATATATAAAAAAGGAAACGGTAAGAATGTTTTTCAATACTATATATCAATCACCTGTTGGTGAAATTACACTTGCTTGTAATGAACAAGAAAAACTAGTCGGAGCGTGGCTTAAAGGACAAAAATATTTTGGTGGAACAATTGGTTCAGAATTTACTGCAAACGATAATCTTGAAATATTTAGACTGACTAAAGATTGGCTTAATAGATACTTTAAAGGGGATAAGCCTGAAATTTCAGAGATTCCACTAGCACCAATTGGTAATACTTTTAGACAACGAATTTGGCAAATACTTTACGAAATCCCGTATGGAGAAGTATGGACTTATGGAAAAATCGCTCAAATTATTGCCCAAGAAAGAGGCAAAACAATGTCCGCTCAAGCAGTGGGTGGAGCCGTCGGGCATAATCCAATATCTATAATAATTCCTTGCCATAGAGTTGTAGGCACAAACGGCAATCTGACAGGTTATGCCGGTGGAATACAAACAAAAATTGCACTTCTTTCGCTCGAAGGGATCAATATAAAAGAATTGTTTATTCCTAAAAAATAAATTTTATGTCTTGTTCTACAAAAACTTTGTACATTGTCAATTAGCACTTGGTTTGAGATTTTTGGACTGCAAGTATGATAATGAAACTCATAAAAACTCCTAAAAACACTGTAAATATTTAATATTTCTTAATATTGTTAAGTAAACTCCCAATATTGTTACAATTGGCGCAAACGTAGTAGTAGTAGTAGTAGTAGTAGTAAATTGTGCCTTTGTGAAAATTGTTAAGCAATTTTCTAATAATTAATTTCTTTAAATATACGTACGGAATATTAAAGAAAAGGAGTATAATATGGCAATGCAAACTGAAACCAAGTTGATAGCTACCGAAAAAATGAGCGTGAAAGTGATTAGAGAAAATGGTAATACTGCACAAAAATATGCTGTTGAAATTTTTGATGCTGACAATAATGGCATACTTGAAGGTCGCGAAGTAAGTCTTTTTAACAACTGTCAATTTTCATATGACAAAAAGAGCGGACAATTAAGGATTTATGATAATCAAATTAGAAAAAATGGGCAAGGAGGTCAAATTGTTATTAATCCATATACACACGAACATAGGGTAGATAAATATTTAAATGTAGGGTGTGAAACTGGGTATTATTCTGATGTTGTTAAAAAAGGAGATATGGAATCTTATGGTAACTATAAATATAAACAGGATTCATTTGGTAATAGACTTTTTTACAATGAAGGGGCTAACCGTGGTCCTTACACATTGAGCAGTTTTGATAAAATAGAAGTAACTCCAGATTATCAAACAGGAAATGATAAAATAAGTACAAAAGGAATTTCTGAACCTTTTGTACATAGACTTAGCAAAGGAATAAAAAAAGGAATAGAAAAATTTGCTAAATATTGCTATGAGCATTCAAGAGAATATGAAATTCAACAAATGAAAGATAGAAACAATGCTATGTATTACTAAATAGTTTGTAACAAGTAGGTTGGGCTTTAATCCAACGATTAATTAATATACCCAATAAAAAACCCACCTTGCGGTGGGTTTAAATTCGGAGACGGTGGGATTCGAACCCACGATACAGGTTGCCCCATATAACACCTTAGCAGGGTGCCGCCTTCAGCCGACTCGGCCACGTCTCCTCGGTGTTAAAACTATAATATCATAAACATTTTATTTTTAAAAGTACTTATTTATTTTTTCTAACAAAGAACCCCCGATTGGATGTTCGGGGGTCTATACTCTCAACTATCTTAATAACAGACAGCCCTTTCTGAGCATACGAGAACACTGTTCTCCGCTCTTTTTTACTTCACAGCTTGCAGTTTTACCTGAATTCCGGTTTCCGCATTAATTGCAACTGCATTAGAAATCGCCATCGCCCTGCGTTTTTTAGCTCCTCTTAATATAAATTCAACTCCGCTAAATGTGTTGTTTGTTGGGGTTGTAAGCTTCTTTAACATATCCTGTTGTCCTTTCCGATAATGTATATTTCCTGTATTATACTTATCGGCATTTTTTTCAAAAACTTTAGGATTTTAAGAAGTTTTTTTACAAATCGTTACATTAAAAATAAATATCCTCATCACTATTGGTTTATAACAGTTTGATAAACTTCATTCTTATTTAGTCCAAACAACGTTGAAATTATTGTAGCAATTTCTTTTGCCTTAAACCCTTTATCTTTAAGCTCTTTTATTTTAATTTCTAAATCAACCAGTTCTGCATTTTCTTCCGCATAAATCATACAAACAATTTCGCCACGTATTCCTTCTTTAAAATGATTTATTATCTCTTCTGCGGTTCCAATTACAACTTCCTCAAACAGCTTAGAAAGTTCACGTGCTAAGGCTAATTTTGCTGTTGGGCGAATTTCCTTAATACAATCAAGCGTCTTTAATATTCTCTCCGGCGAATCATAAAAAACAGTATTTAAACCTGCATATCTTTGCGCAAGTTCTTTTATCTGTTTTTCACTCCTTGGTATAAAACCCACAAAAGCAAATTCTTCTCCACCTCTAGGTACTTGTGATAAAAACGTCGTGACCGCAGATGCCCCAGGAAGAGCCGTTATCTCAAAATTTTCTTTTCTTAATTCATCCACAATTACATTCCCAGGGTCACAAATCATTGGAGTGCCTGCATCAGACACAAGCGCAATTGTTTTTCCATTTCTTAATTCGTTCAAGAAGAATTCCACACGCTCTCGCTCATTGTATTTATGATAAGAAACACATTTTGTTCTTATATCATAATGATTAAGAAGTTTTTGTGTAGTTCTTGTATCTTCACACGCAATAAAATCAACCTCTTTCAGAACTTCGATAGCTCTAAGAGTAATATCTGAAATATTTCCAATCGGAGTTGGTACTATATAAAACTGGAATTTTCTCTGTGACATAGATTAATTCTAGCATGAATAATGAGCAGGGTAAATGAAAATACACCTCTAACCTCCATGAATAGGGAGGTCGCAGCTGTTTGCGAAGCTCTGCTGAGCTTTACAGATGCGGGTGGGTTGCTGTAAATACGTCATAGATGATTCCCTACGGGTAAGCCCCCTCCCTAGCCCTCACCCAAGGAGAGGGAACATGAAACGCGCTATTCAACGACAATCCATACTTAACACAGAGAAAAATTCCCCTACAGGTTAATACTCCTTGCACTTTACTTTCACTTACCGACTTGTAAGTGTGATATAATACCTTCCCTTTTTAGGAAAGGGGGTGCACGTACTTATTTTTACCGGACAGTAGTACCTAACTAGGGCTAATGCACAGCAAAACATCTAATCCCAACTACGCATCCAAGCCTCTACACCTCTAAGCGCTATTAACCTTGCCACTTTGTTTTTTCTAAAAACGTTTTAACGGCATCAACCAAATTATCAGGAGTTACCAGTGATGTTTCACCTTCCGGCGGGATTTCTTTTTTAGCTTGCAACAAATTTTCACGAATTTTGTTATAAAGCGTAAGTATCAAATACAACATTATAGAAGAAATTCCAACTCCTGCCATTGCTGCAAGAAATTTCTTCGCTATCTTTTTTTTACTCACCGGCTGTTTGTGCGGAATTGTATCCAATACAGGAAGTTCTTCTCTTGCGGTACTTACGTATCTATCCGAAACATCTTCTTGGCTTATTGGCGTTAAAGCTTCCGGTGCACCGGTATTCTCCGGTTCAGCAAGAACCGGAGATACAAGTGTTAACATAATTAATAATGCGAAAAATCTATTCTTCAACATTCTTTTTTACAGTCCTTTTTGTTCTTTTTTGAGAATTTCTATTTGGTCTGCGTGTTCTTTTTGGTTTTTCTTCTTCAGTCACCTCTACCGGAACCTCTGTCGTATTTTCGGTAGATTCATCTACAACTACTTCTTTTTCTGTTTCTACCTTATCAGCTTTTCTTTTTTTTGCAGAAGTTTCTTTTTCTTCCGGCTTCTTTTCTTCTTTTGGTTTATCAGCTTCAAGATCTGTTTTATCAGCATTTTCAGCTATTACCGGAGAAATTTCAGAAGTTTCATTGATTACTGTTTGAGCAATATTTTCTGCCTGAACTTCAGTTTCTTTAACCTTCTTACGACCTCTGCCACGACCTTTTGTCTTTTTAACTTCTTTTTCTTCTTTGATTTCCTTAACTTCCGCTTGAGCTGTTACAGACGGATTTTCACTAACTTGTTCTAACTTAGCTTCCTGTTCAGGAATTGGTTGTTCAATTAACAATTCAGCTTCCTGTTTAGTGTTTTCGTTTTTGTTATTATTAAATTTATTATTATTGTTAAATTTCTTTTTGCCACCCATTGGAAGTTTCAACTTAGCTGCTTTTGCTCTGTATTCACCTTCAGAAGTTGCAGATGCAAACTTGATATCTTCCATAATATAACCATTGCCTTGGCAATGTGGGCAACGTTTTGCGAAGATTTCACTAATTGCTTGACCTTGTCTGTGTCTTGTCATTTCAACAAGTCCCAAATCCGATAGTTGACCGACTTGAGGTTTAGCCTTATCCGCTTCAACAGCCATTTCAAGTTCTTCCATCATAGCAAGCTTGTCAACACGATTAGTCATATCAATAAAGTCGATAATAATCATACCGCCGATATTTCTAAGTCTTAATTGACGTGCAATTTCGTGTACTGCTTCAATATTAGTTTTTAAAATTGTTTCATCTTGAGTTGCAGAATTAGTAAACTTACCGCTATTTACATCAATAACAGTTAGAGCTTCTGTGGTTTGGATAAACAAATATCCGCCTGATGGAAGATTAACTTTCATCTGCAAAGCAGCCTTAATTTCCTTATGAATATCCATTGCAACCAATAATGGTTCAGAACCCTTATATAGGGTTACATTAATATTTTTATTCATGTGCCAGTTTTGAAGAATATTTTGAACTCTATTTAGCGCAAAAGCTGTATCCACAACGATTTCTTGTGTTTCTTCATTACAAGCTTCTCTAATAACTCTATACAACAAATCTTGGTCACGATAAAGCAAACTTGGCGGAGTTAAGCTTTCTGCGGAAGTAATAATATTGTTCCATTTTTCCAACAAAATTTCTAAATCTTCTTGAATATCGCTTTCTGACTGTCCTTCAGCTTCCGTTCTGACAATCACCCCAACACCTACAGGCTTAAGTAGGTTAACGATAGATTTTAATCTTGCTCTTTCTTTAGCAGATGTGATTTTTTTACTTACGTTAATCCCCGGTTCGTTAGGCATAAGTACTAAAAATCTCCCTGGGAGTGAAATTTCTGTTGTTACACGAGGACCTTTATGTCCAACGGGCTCTTTTACAACCTGAACAACAATTTTTTGTTTTGGCTTAAGCTTGTCTTGTAAAGCACCTTTGCCCATAACATCTTGAGCGTGCAAAAAGCCCATTTTATCAGAACCCACATTTACAAACGCAGCTTCGATTGATGGTAAAATGTTTTCTACTTGTGCTAAATATACATCACCTAAGATAATTTCACCTCTATGCACATAAAATTCGGCAACTTTACCTTTTTCAATTACTGCAGCGATATTATCACGTTCTGCTATCACAATTTTGTTTGATACTAAATCTTTCATTTCTTAAATCCTTTGTTAGTTTAGCAGTTTAGGAGTTTAGAAGTTGAGAAGAAATTTTAATTCCTATTCTATCTAATTCTTAAACCTGCACTATTTCTTATTTTCTGGGGTAATTTTCAGCCCCTCTACATTTCGTTGAGGTTTTCGTCTAAAAATCGTACTCTCGTAATATCAAATATTTGTTCTTTGTTAACCAGTTTCATTAAATCATCAGCTCTCAAAGCCGGAATATCTGACTCTTGACCGGTCTTTAGACATATGAACAGACTATCACCTTCAAATCTATGTGTACCGATAGATTTCTTAAAATCTGTTGTTTTATCAAAACCTTTTTTGTTTTTCTTCGTGATTAAAATTTCAGCGGAAGATAAAACCTTATCTACATCATACATAAATTTGTCAAAATTGTAAAGAGAATACAAAAATAATTTTTCTAAATAGCAAAAATAATTTTCAGAAGTTTTTCTACAAATATAGTATAAAAAAGAAAGGATTTTAGAAAATGAACATTAAAACACTTGCTATTGTAACTCCATTAGCCGTATCTGCTTTTGCTTTAACAGGATGTTCTTCAAACGAAAATAATAAAGCAACTGAAGAACCGAGTAGTAATAAAGAAACTAAAGAACTGAGTGTTTCTAAAAACGAAAACTCCGCGTCTATTGAAAATAGCATACACAATGACAATGCTAAACCGAATAAAAAAATCAATATTAATAAACCTAACTTACCACGCATTAATTCTGATATTATACAGTACAGAAATTTATCTGGCAAGCTGGTAGACGTAGAAATTGTTGATAATGCAACAATTTCTTTATATAGTGCAGTACAAAAACATTCTACCACTGGCTCTCCTGAAATAAAAGATATTGGCGATTTTTATGCAGATGTAGAATCAAATATTAGCAAAGCACAAAACGATAAGCCAGACCGTGTGCTAGTAGATGCTGGAATGTTTGACTTAAGCCGTCAAAATATTATAGCACTAAGACATTTACAGTGTTCAAATATGTTTAACAAATTATTTGATATTTTTACATCTCCAAAAAGCGAAGGTGGCGAAACTATCACCGTAAAAGAATATACAAAAATGATGGACGCATGGTCATCTACTGGAATTGTAAGCAATGATTAAATATTGAATATTAAAAATGTTATTGCGGTGGGTTAAAATACATATGGGTGGGAAAAGCGGAAGCGGTTCCCACCGTTACATTACACAAATTATAACTCTCTTAAATTTTCATCTAAAAAGTGAAGTCTGGTAATATCAAATAATTTTTCAGCATTTACGAGTTGCATCAAACTATCAGCTCTTAAAGCCGGAATTTCAGAGCCTTGTCCTGTTTTCAAGTGTATAAATAAATTATTTCCTTCAAACCTGTATGTACCCACGGACTTTTTAAAATCGGTAGTCTTTTCTATTCCTTTTTTATTTTTCTTAGATATTAAAATTTGAGGTGATGTTAAAACTTTTTCAACATCTTTATAAAATTCTTCAAAATCATAAGAAGAGTTGTCATTTGACTTACAATAAGGTGTAATACGATATTCTGCCCACTGAGCTGCAAGATTTATCGCAATTTCACTGCGTTCAATTTGTTTAACACTTATTATTTTTGCCCCTTCCGGCAGATTCGGATTAATCAAATCCATAATTTCCTGACCGGACAGATTATCATAAATTTCAATATCCACAAGTTCGCCTTCACTCTCAGCAAAAAGCGGAAGTGCAATTCCCATTGATACCTTCATTGTCGGATTAAATCCAAGTGAATATACCATATTCAAGCCACTTCTTAAAAGCACTTTGTGAAAAGTATTTTGCCAATCTAAATGTGAAAAATATCTTAGCAACCCTTTTTTTGTAATTTTTAATCTATATTTATAAATTGGAACATTTGGGTCTTGATTAGCACGTTTAGGGTCTTGTGGAACTATTTTTACAACTTTTTCTGCTTCTTCTGAAGCTTTAAAAGTTTTTGCCAAGACTTTATGTGTTTTTAAAGTAGGACACACACCGCATTTAACACACTTATGCTCGCAAGTCGGTTGTAAATTGAATTCGCAACCTTGAGAAAGAGCCTCTTTATACTCGTTTTGCAACCATTCTTTAGCCAACCCCGTATTAATAAAATCCCAAGGCAATGTTTCTTCTAACCCGAACTCTTTTTTTGCAAGCTCTTCGAGAGTATATCCGCACTCTTTTGCAGTTTCAGCCCAAACATCTTTATCAAAGAATTCTCCCCAAGCGTCAAGATAACAACCTTTTTTGTATAAAGCTTCAATATATTTACACAAACTGGAATCACCTCGTGTCAGCGCAGCTTCTATTTGTGATACAAATTTTTCGTGGTAATTAATCTTAACACCTTTAATATGCTTTGTTTTTTCTTTTAGGTAATGAATGTGTTCCGTAACTTCGTCCAAATCCATTTGCGGACACCATTGGAATGGCGTAAATGGTTTTGGTACAAAAATTGAAAGTGTGCAAGTGATTTCAAATCCGTGGCTTAAGCCTTTTTCTTTTTTAATAAGTTTTGAGCGGTATTTTATTTTACTTAAAAGCTCTGCCATCTCATCCATATCTTTAAGAGTTTCTGTTGGAAGCCCTGCGATAAAGTAAAACTTAATCTTTGACCAGCCGTTTTCGTAAAGAGTTAAGGCTGCATTAATAATTTGTTCTTCAGAAATATTCTTTTTAATTAAATTTCTTAATCTTTGACTGCCGGCTTCCGGAGCTAGTGTCATGCCGGATTTGCGAACAGAATGCATTAAATTTGCAAGTTCCAAATTGAACCCATCAATTCTTTGGCTTGGTAAAGAAACTGATATTTTCTTTTTGTTGAAATCAATTGCCAGCTCTTTTATAACATCTTTTATATTTGAATAGTCATTTGAAGACAGAGAAAGGAGTGAATACTCATCGTATCCGGTATTTTTAACCAATTCTTTTGTAATTTTTATAATATCTTCTGCTTCACGTTCTCTAATTGGCAAAGTTACATGTCCGGGTTGGCAGAAACGGCACATACGACCACATCCACGACGAATTTCCACAACAGCTCTATCGTGAACTGAACTTGAAAACGGAATAGGATATGAAGTTGATGCATTTTCTAATGTTAGAGGTGCAAGACGTTTTTCTACTGAACGCAATTCTCCTCTCCCACAAGGGGCGAGGGGAGCGTAGCTCCAACATCCTTTAATTTTGCATAAATCTTCAATTTTTTCTTGCCTGCTCAAACCTTTAGTACGTTCTAGAGATTCGCAAACCTCAACCATCATTTCCTCACCGTCACCAATACAGAAAACGTCAATAAATTCTGCCATCGGAAGCGGATTATACGTACAAGGTCCACCGGCTAAAATAATCGGTTCATCTTCTTTTCTTTCATCATTGCGAACTGTAATGCCGGACATCTCCATCATTTTTAAAACAGTAGGATAAGCTAGTTCATACTGCAAAGAAAAACCAATTCCATCAAAATCTTTTAATGCTCTTTTGGATTCAACACCATATAAAAATTCCGGCTGAAAATCAGGTTCCGGCGCATATGCCCTATCCGCCATAAACGGTTTAACACCATTACGTTCAAACGCATTAACTCTATCATAAATTACTCTCACTCCGAGATTACTGATTCCAATTTCGTATTTATCCGGAAAAACAAAAGCAAAACGCACTTTTGCAGAATCAAAATCCTTATTGTATGATAAAAATTCGCCACCTACGTATTGATAAGGCTTTGTGGCTTTAAACAAAGCTTCTTGCTGATTTCTAAAAAAACAATTCATAATAATTATATATTACCAAAAA